>NZ_JAQOSR010000006.1:0-104271 GCF_046718885.1 Bradyrhizobium sp. UFLA01-814
GTCGGTCGGCTACGCCACGCTGTATGGCGACATGAACGGCGGCTTCAATCCGATCAAGGACATCTACAAGACCGAGGTGTTCCGTCTGTCGAGCCTGCGCAATGGCTGGAAGCCGGACGGCGCGCTCGGGCCCTCAGGCGAGGTGATTCCGGTCAACATCATCATCCGGCCGCCGACCGCGGAGTTGCGCGAGAACCAGACCGACCAGGATTCGCTGCCGCCCTACGACGTGCTGGACGCGATCCTCGAGCGGCTGGTGGAGCGCGAGGAGCCGCTGGCGACCATCATCGAAGCCGGCTTCGACCGCGACGTGGTGGCCCGGGTCGATCGCCTGCTCAACATCGCCGAATACAAGCGGCGGCAGGCGGCGCCGGGGGTGAAGGTGACGCGGAAGAATTTCGGCCGCGACCGCCGCTATCCCATCACCAACCGCTTCCGCGATTTCGGCAAGGCGTTGCCGGCGCCCGACGAGACGCTGGTGGCGCGCACCTCGCGCGCGTCGGCGGAGGCGTTCGAGGGCTGAGCTCTTCTTACCGCTTCGGGATGAAGGCCGGGCCGACGGTGCGGATCTGGCCGTCGCTCGCCGGCGCGGCCGCCGGTGCCGTGGCGTCAGCGGCTGCGGGCTGCTGTTGAGCTGCGGCTGCGGGCGCGCCTTTCTTGCCGGCCGCGGCCTTGGTCTGGGCGCGCTGCTGCATCTTCCGCGCGCTCTCCTCGGTGACGATGATATCGCCCTGCTGCTCGGCGGACGCCTTGTCGTCGACCGCCTTCAGCGCCTCGGCCCAGCTCTGGCCGGCCGGCTTGCAGGAGCAGGACGGATTGAACTCGGTGCGGTACTTGAAGGCGTTCGGCAGCGACGAGTAGGACACACCGCTGATCGAGACCGCCTGGTTGATGTCCTCGCCGGGATTTCGGTAGGTGAACAGGCTGGCATCCGCGGCAGGGCACTGCGCCTTGCAGATTTGCTCGTCGGCGGCGAAGCGCGCCTGCACCGTTGCGAACGAGATCGGGAAATAGGCGCCGTCGCAGGTGCGGACGCAGACGGTACGGAAGGTACCGGACTGGGCGCCATACTGCGCGTCTGGCGGGGGCAGCGGATTGTTGGGATTGCCGCCACCACCGCCGCCGAACAGGTTCTCGAGGAAGTTGCCGGGGCCACGCGCGGCCGCGGCATATTGCGGACCGCAATTGTTCTGCGCCAGCGCGGTCAGGACCGAGCGGCGCTGGTTCTCGCGGTCGGCGCCACCGAGCCCGCCGGAGCGCAGTCGTTCGAGATTGGCGGTGATCTGGTCGAGATTGGCGCGCATCTGCTGGATCTGGGTATTGACCGGACCGCACTGCGCCGAATTGTTATTGAAGAGCGAGAAGAACCCGGAGCTGTCGCAGCCCATGCGCCGGGCCTGCGCCGTCACCCGATCGAGTTCGCCCTGCTGGCGGGTCGCTGCGTCCTGATAGCGGCGGATCTGCTCGTCCTTGGCCGGATCGCCGGAGCCGCCGCCGCGGTCGATCGCCGCCAGCTGGCCTTCGAGCCGGCCGCACATCGGATTGGCCTGCGGCGCGGCTTGCGGAGCCGGACCGGGCGGGCCGGGCGGCACTTGCGCCAGGGCATGCGTGGCGGGCAGGGCCATGCCGGCCAGCACGGCGCACGTCAGAAACCAGCAGGAGAAGCGAGAACGGGAGCTATTGGGCATATCCGGCCATTAAAACGACGCCGCGCGGCGATCAACGCCAAAGCGCGCGGGCAAGGCCGCTGCAATAGCCGTTTCTCGGGGCAGCGTCACGTCGTTTCCGGGGCGCCGGTGTGGCAATAACCCCGCCCGACCAGCGGCTTGGCTCAGCGCTGGCAGGTGATGGCAACGAATTCGCCGCAGCTGTTGCCGCTGCATTTTTCATTCGCGGCGTGCGGAACCGCGCCGGTGATCTCGTCGGGATCGACGCGGCGGTAGTTGGTGGCCTGCGCAAAATCGCGTGACCGGCAATAGGCGCGGGCGGCGGAGGCGCCGCAGCGGTCGCCGCGGGCGAGGCACTGGTCGATGCCGTAGCCGTCGGCCTGGTTGGCGACGATGAAGACGCGGCTGTCGGCCAGCGCAGCCGAGGAGAAAAGGAAGGACGGAGCAAGGAAGAGCGTGCAGGCAATCAATGCTGAAATGGGCCGCATGGTGCACCGGTGAAAATGGCGGGGAATCCGCTGGCGTCCGGATACGCCCAAATCCTTAATAATGATTAACCATGAGGGCGTTGACGTGATTTCGGTGCGGGGCGGGGTGGCAAACCGCCCGAAAACAGCCCCTTGACGCAATAATGGGGCCGTGAGACATGGTGGAACCATGAACGGCCACCTCGCCATCTGCAGCATTTGCCGCGAGATTATGAGCTAGCGATTCGCTGGCTGAGGCCGTCTTTTCTCAACACATGAGAGCATTGGACCGCCCGGCCGCAAGGGAACGGTTTCCATGGATTTGCGCCTCTACGATACGCTGACCCGGGAGAAGCGGCCGTTCGTGCCGCTCGATGCCGACAACGTCCGCATGTATGCCTGCGGACCGACGGTCTATGACTTCGCTCATATCGGCAACGGCCGCGCGGCTATTGTCTTCGACGTGCTGTTTCGCGTGCTGCGCCATCGCTATGGCGCCGATCACGTGACCTATGTCCGCAACATCACCGACGTCGACGACAAGATCAACGTCCGCGCCGCGCGGGATTATCCCGGCGTGCCGCTGAACGAAGCGATCCGCAAGGTCACCGAGCAGACCTATCAGCAGTATCAGGACGATGTCACGGCGCTCGGCTGCTTGCCGCCGACCGTGCAGCCGCGCGCGACCGAGCATATCCCGGAGATGCGCGCGATCATCGAGAAGCTGGTCGCCGGCGGCTTTGCCTATGTCGCCGAGGATCACGTGTTGTTCTCGCCGCAGGCGATGAACGCGGCCAACTCGATGTTGCCGCGCTACGGCGCGATGTCGAAGCGTTCGCTCGACGAGATGATCGCGGGCGCCCGCGTCGACGTCGCGCCCTACAAGCGCGACAACACCGACTTCGTGCTGTGGAAGCCGTCGAAGCCGGGCGAGCCGTCATGGCCGTCGCCGGCCGGCATCAAGGTCGAGGGCCGTCCCGGCTGGCACATCGAGTGCTCGGCAATGGCCTGGAAGCATCTCGGCGAGAAGTTCGACATCCATGGCGGCGGCATCGACCTGGTGTTCCCGCACCATGAGAACGAGCTCGCCCAGACCTGCTGCGCGTTCCACTCCGACCGCATGGCCAATGTCTGGATGCATAACGGCTTCCTGCAGATCGAAAGCGAGAAGATGTCGAAGTCGCTCGGCAACTTCTTCACGATCCGTGATCTCTTGGCCGATTGGCCCGGCGAAGTGCTGCGGCTTGCCATGCTGAAGACGCATTATCGTTCGCCGCTCGACTGGACCGTGAAGGCCACAGAGGAGGCCGCGAAGACGCTCGACGACTGGTACGCGGTCGCGGCCGACGCCGAGCCCGGCGCGCCGTCGCCGGCGATGGTCGAGGCGCTCTACGACGACCTCAATACGGCGCAGGCGATGGCGGTGCTGCACGGCCTGCGCAGTGCTGCGTCGAGCAGCGAACAGAGCCGCAAGGAGTTTACCGGCTCGCTCCGGCTGCTCGGCTTCCTTTCGGAGAGCGCGGCTGCGTGGGAGGCGCGCAAGCAGCAGGCGAGCGGCGTCGATGTCGCAGCTGTCGAGGCGCTGATTGCCGAGCGCACCGCGGCGCGGGCGCGCAAGGATTTCAAGGAGTCCGATCGGATCCGCGATCAGCTCGCCGCGATGGGCGTGGCGATCAAGGACGGAAAGGATGCCGAAGGAAAGCCGATCACCACCTGGGAGGTCGCGCGATGAGCCGTTCCGCACCCGCACTGCGCCCGTATCTGCCCGACGACGCGCCGCTGCTGGCGGCGATCTTCGCGGCTTCGATCATGGACCTGACCGGCGACGACTACAGTGAGGCGCAGCAGGAAGCCTGGGCGATGGCCGCCGATGACGAGGCAGCGTTCGGCAAGAAGCTCGCCGGCCAGCTCACGCTGATCGCGACCTTGCAGGGCGCGCCGGTCGGTTTCGCCTCGCTGAAGGGCGCCGATCTCATCGACATGCTCTATGTGCATCCGAGCGCGGTCGGGCAGGGTGTCGGCAGCGCGCTGTGCGATGCGCTGGAGAAGATCGCGAGTGCCCGCGGCACCAAGACCCTAAAGGTCGATGCCAGCGACACCGCGCTGGAATTCTTCCGCAAGCGCGGCTACGTCGCCCAGCAGCGCAACTCGGTCACCATCAACGACGAGTGGCTTGCCAACACCACGATGCAGAAGCAGCTCGATGGTGTCGCCACCCCGGGAGGCCACGCGTGAGCCGCGAGCGCCTCTATCTGTTCGACACCACGCTGCGCGACGGCGCGCAAACCAATGGCGTCGACTTCACGCTGCAGGACAAGCAGGTGATATCAGGCATGCTCGACGCGCTCGGCATCGATTATGTCGAGGGCGGCTATCCAGGCGCCAATCCGACCGACACCGAGTTCTTCAGCAAGAAGCCTGCCTTCGAGCACGCGCGCTTCACCGCCTTCGGCATGACGCGGCGGCCGGGCCGCTCGGCGTCGAACGATCCCGGGCTTGCCGGCATCCTCGAAGCCAAGGCGGATGCGATCTGCTTCGTCGCAAAGTCCTCGGCCTACCAGGTCCGGGTCGCGCTCGAGACCACGAATGAGGAGAACCTCGCCTCGATCCGCGATAGCGTCGCGGCCGCGAAGGCGCTCGGCCGCGAGGTGATGGTCGACTGCGAGCATTTCTTCGACGGCTACAAGGAGAACCGCGACTACGCGCTCGCCTGCGCCAGGGCCGCCTATCAGGCCGGCGCCCGCTGGGTGGTGCTGTGCGACACCAATGGCGGCACCATGCCGCATGAGATCGAGACCATCGTCGGCGATGTCGTCACGCACGTGCCCGGCGCCCATCTCGGCATCCACGCCCATAACGACACCGAGCAGGCGGTCGCCAATTCGCTCGCCGCGGTGCGGGCCGGCGCGCGGCAGATCCAGGGCACGCTCAACGGCCTTGGCGAGCGCTGCGGCAACGCCAATCTCTGCTCGCTGATCCCGACCTTGAAGCTGAAGCAGGATTTTTCGGACAAGTTCGAGATCGGTGTCACCACGGAGAAGCTGGCAACGCTGGTGAAGGTGTCGCGCACGCTCGACGACATGCTGAACCGCGCGCCCAACCGCCATGCGGCGTACGTCGGCGAGAGCGCGTTCGTCACCAAGACCGGCATCCATGCCTCGGCTGTGATGAAGGATCCGCAGACCTATGAGCACGTGCTGCCGGAACTGGTCGGCAATCACCGCAAGGTGCTGGTGTCGGATCAGGCCGGCCGCTCCAACGTGATGGCCGAGCTCGACCGTGCCGGCATCGCCTATGACAAGAGCGATCCGCGGCTGACGCGGCTGGTCGAGGAGTTGAAGGAGCGCGAGGCGGCGGGCTTTGCCTATGAATCCGCCAACGCATCGTTCGATCTGCTGGCGCGCCGCACCCTCGGCAAGGTGCCGGAATATTTCAAGGTCGAGCAGTTCGACGTCAATGTCGAGCAGCGCTACAACGCCAACGGCCAGCGCGTCACGGTGGCGCTCGCGGTGGTGAAGGTCGATGTCGACGGCGAGCGGCTGATTTCGGCCGCCGAGGGCAACGGCCCGGTCAACGCGCTCGACGTCGCGCTGCGCAAGGATCTCGGCAAGTACCAGAAATATATCGATGGCCTGAAGCTGATCGACTACCGCGTGCGTATCCTCAATGGCGGCACCGAAGCGGTCACGCGCGTCTTGATCGAAAGCGAGGACGAGACCGGCGAGAGCTGGACCACGGTCGGCGTCTCGCCCAACATCATCGACGCCTCGTTCCAGGCGTTGATGGATTCGGTGTTTTACAAGCTGGTGAAGTCGGGCGCACAGGCTTGAGTGATTGAGCCGTCATTCCGGGGCGATGCGAAGCAGCGAACCCGGAATCTCGAGATTCCGGGTCTGGTCCTTCGGACCATCCCGGAATGACAACGGGGAGGGAGTATCCATGATCGACCACGTCTCCGTCGGTGTCCGCGATCTGGAACGGGCCGCGCGGTTCTACGAGCCGACGCTGGCCGCGCTGGGTCTGAGCCGCCTCGTCACGCGGCCGGCGACGATCGGCTTCGGCAAGGCCTATCCCGAATTCTGGATCAATCTGCGCGCCGGGATGGCGCAGGTCCCGCATGAGAGCGGCACCCACATCTGCCTGCGCGCGAAGACGACCGCTGAGGTCGATGCCTTCCACACTGCGGCGCTGGCGTCAGGCGGCCTCTCCGATGGCCCTCCGGGCCTGCGCCCGCACGACCGCGTGCGCTACTATGCGGCCTTCGTCCTCGATCCCGACGGCAACCGCATCGAGGCCGTGACTTTTCCGAGCGAGTAGTAAGGATTTCAGGCTAGCACTTATCTCGACCCGTCATCCTGAGGAGCGCGTAGCGCGTCTCGAAGGATGCGCGGCCACCAGCGGGGCCGTCGTGCTTCGAGACGGCCGCTTTGCGGCCTCCTCAGCATGACGGTGATGGAGCCGAAAGTGCGGCGAACAGTTACAGCCGCCGCGCCACTTCGGGCGCCAGCTCCTTCGCGGCCGCCGGCTTGCCGGCCACCGCCGAACGCAGCCGCGGTAAAATCTCGTCGACGCGATCGGCCATCAGCACATTGATCGGCAGCGTCGCGCGGATGAATTCGGTCGTGCGCATGTGGCTCAGCAGCGAGAGCAGGGGCTCCCAGAAGCCATCGATGTTGGCGAGCAGGATCGGCTTATGGTGACGGCCGAGCTGCTGCCAGGTCAGTTGCTCGACCAGCTCCTCCAGCGTGCCGATGCCGCCGGGCAGCGCGACGAATGCATCCGAGCGCTCGAACATCAGCCGCTTGCGCTCATGCATGTCGGGCGTGACGATCATCTCCTGAACCGAGGTCAGCGCGTTCTCGCGCGCGCGCAGGAATTCGGGAATGATGCCGGTGACGGAGCCGCCGTGGTCGAGTGTGGATTTCGCAACCGCGCCCATCAGGCCGATCGAGCCGCCGCCATAGACCAGGCGCACGTTGTTGTCGGCAAAGCTCTTGCCGAGTGCGATGGCAGCTTCAACGAAGCGGGGATTGTTACCGGGGCCGGAGCCGCAATAAACACAGACAGTCTTGATTTGGTTCATACGATCCTTGTGGCACTGCAGCGTAAACAGGGTCAAGACTCGCATATGGGGATTGAGGGCCAAAAAATCCCCTAAATTCCCGCGAATCGCGAACAATTTTCGTCATAAGCCTGTACGCCGCGTTCAAACGATCTATATGACGGGCACAATGGCAAATCGTGGACAAGATGTGGCGGCGGACCGCCGTGCCGCGACCGCGCGGGCGGGCGCCTGATGGTGCCGCCGCAACAGAGTGTGACCGGCGCCGCACAGCCCACGGCCACGCCGCCGGCCGCCGAGAAGGGGACGCTGCTCGGCACCCTCGTTCATCTCTGGCCCTATATCTGGCCCGGCGATCGCGCCGATTTGAAGACGCGCGTGATCTGGTCGGTGGTGTTGCTGCTGTTCGCCAAGCTCGCGACGCTCTCGGTACCGTTCACCTTCAAATGGGCGATCGATGCGCTGAACGGTACGGGATCGGCGCCGGTTGCGGCCTCGAACTGGGTGGTCTGGCTGATCGCCTCGCCGGTGTTGATGACGATCAGCTACGGCGCGGTGCGTATCATCATGGCGGTGCTGACGCAGTGGCGCGACGGCATCTTCGCCCGCGTCGCGATGCATGCGGTGCGGCGGCTCGCTTACATCACCTTCGTGCATATGCACGAGCTGTCGCTGCGCTTCCATCTCGAGCGCAAGACCGGCGGCCTGACCCGCGTCCTGGAGCGCGGCCGCTCCGGCATCGAGACCATCGTGCGGATGGTGATCCTGCAGCTGATCCCGACCATCGTCGAGGTCGCGCTGCTGGCGGGCGTGCTGCTCTGGCAGTTCGACTGGCGCTACGTGCTCGCGGTGCTGCTCACGGTCGTCGTGTTCATGTACTTCACCTACATCGCGACCGAGTGGCGGATCGAGATCCGCCGCAGGATGAACGATTCCGACACCGAGGCGAACACCAAGGCGATCGACTCGCTGCTCAACTACGAGACGGTGAAATATTTCGGCGCCGAGGAGCGCGAGGCGCGGCGCTACGACCGCTCGATGGAGCGCTACGAGCAGGCCAGCGTGAAGACCTACACCTCGCTCGCCGTGCTCAACACCGGGCAGGCGATCATCTTCACCGCGGGGCTGACCGCGACCATGCTGATGTGCGCGTTCGGCATCCGCAACGGCACCCACACCGTCGGCGATTTCGTGCTGATCAATTCGATGATGATCCAGCTCTACCAGCCGCTGAACTTCATGGGCATGGTGTATCGCGAGATCAAGCAGGCGATCATCGACATCGAGAAGATGTTCGACGTGCTGGCGCGCGATCCCGAGGTGCAGGACATTCCGGGGGCCAAGCCGCTCGCGGTGTCGTCCGGCAGCGTGCGGTTCGAGGATGTCCGCTTCGCCTACGAGGTGGACCGGCCGATCCTCAAGGGCCTGAGCTTCGAGGTGCCGGCCGGCAAGACGGTTGCGATCGTCGGTCCCTCCGGCGCCGGCAAGTCGACGATTTCGCGGCTGTTGTTCCGCCTCTACGACGTCTCGAGCGGCCGCATCCTGATCGACGGCCAGGACATCAAGACCGTGACGCAGGCCTCGCTGCGCTCGTCGATCGGCATGGTGCCGCAGGACACCGTGCTGTTCAACGACACCATCCGCTACAACATCCGCTACGGCCGCTGGGACGCCCGCGACGACGAGGTGGAGGAGGCGGCGCGCCTCGCGCAGATCGACGGCTTCATCCGGATGTCGCCGCAGGGCTATGAGACCCAGGTCGGCGAGCGCGGCCTGAAACTCTCCGGCGGCGAGAAGCAGCGCGTTGCGATCGCGCGCACGGTGCTGAAGGCGCCGCCGATCCTGGTGTTGGACGAGGCGACCTCCGCGCTCGACAGCCACACCGAGCACGAGATCCAGGGCGCGCTGGAGCGGGTCTCGCGCAACCGCACCTCGCTGGTGATCGCGCACCGGCTGTCGACCATCGTCGGCGCCGACGAGATCATCGTGCTGGACCAGGGCCGGATCGCCGAGCGCGGCACCCACGCGCGGCTTTTGGCCGCCGACGGCCTTTATGCCAGCATGTGGAACCGGCAGCGCGAGGCCGAGGAGGCCCGCGAACGGCTCGCCCAGGTCGATGAGGACGGCGCCGCGCCGAATCGGCTGCCGCCGGCGGTCACTGAATCGTCGGAGGATTCCAGCCCCGACGCGGGTGAGAAACCCTTGCCGACCGCCGCGGAATAGTCGATTTAGAGCCTCTCCCGCCAAATGGGGCGGGGAAACGCAAGCGAGCTCTGATGTCGATCGCCAATTCCATCCGCGCGCAGATCCCGCCGATCCACCCGGAGGGCTATCCCTTCATTGGCGGCTTCGCTCTGGCGAGCCTGATCCTGTTCTGGATCTGGACCCCGCTGGGCTGGATCGGGACGCTGCTGACCGTCTGGTGCGCGCTGTTCTTCCGCGATCCGGTCCGCGTGACGCCGCTGCGCGACGGCATCGTGGTGTCGCCGGCCGACGGCCGCGTCTCGATGGTGGTGCAGGCGCTGCCGCCGGCCGAGCTAGGGCTCGGCGACAAGCCGCTGCCGCGGGTCTCGGTGTTCATGAGCGTGTTCAACTGCCATGTGAATCGCAGCCCGGTGGTCGGCCGCATCGACCGCATCGCCTACCGTCCCGGCGCCTTCATCAATGCCGAGCTCGACAAGGCGAGCGAGGACAATGAGCGCAATTCGCTCGTCATCTCGACCTCCAACGGCCGCATCGGCGTGGTCCAGATCGCGGGCCTCGTGGCGCGGCGCATCGTCTGCTTCGTCAAGGAGGGCCAGTCGATCGGCGCCGGCGAGCGCTTCGGCCTGATCCGCTTCGGCTCGCGGCTCGACGTCTATCTGCCCGAGGGCACCAAGGCGCTGGTCTCCGAGGGGCAGACCGCGGTCGCCGGCGAGACGATTCTGGCGGATTTCCGGGGCGCCGATCCGGGCCGGACTTACCGCGCCGATTGATTGCTCGCACATCTAGCCCCTCATCCTGAGGAGCCCGCAAAGCGGGCGTCTCGAAGGATGCAGGCCGCCGAGAGGGGCCTCATGGTTCGAGACGCGCGTTCGGCGCTCCTCACCATGAGGGTGTACGCCTGGATCAGGCAATTAACTCTGTTTCTCCGGCCCGATCGGCCGGTTCCCGCACCGATGGCGGAGCGGGGCAGCGCTTGCTATATTGCAAAACCATGACGCCATTCGATCCGAATTCCACCGAGTATCGCCGCCGCCGGTTCCGCCCGATCCCGGTGCGGATGCTGGTGCCGAACATGATCACGCTGCTGGCTATCTGCGCCGGGCTGACCGCGATCCGGCTGTCGACGGAAGGGCGGATCGAGCTTGCGGTCGCCGCGATCGTGTTCGCCGCGATCCTTGACGGCATCGACGGCCGCGTCGCCCGCATGATCAAGGGCCAGTCGAAATTCGGCGCGGAGCTCGACAGCCTGGCCGACTTCGTCAATTTCGGCGTCGCGCCGGGCCTGATCCTGTATTTCTGGCAGCTGCATGAGCTGAACAACGGCGGCTGGATCGCCGCGATGGTGTTCGCGATCTCCGGCGGCCTGCGGCTTGCGCGCTTCAATGCCTCGATCGACGATCCGAACAAGCCGGCCTTCGCCGCCAACTATTTCACCGGCGTGCCGGCGCCGGCCGGTGCGATCACCGTGCTGCTGCCGATCTATCTCGCCTTCCTCGGCGTGCCGATGCCGCCGGCGACGCTGACGGCGTTCTACACGCTCTTGATCGCCTTCCTGATGGTGTCGCGGCTGCCGGTGTTCTCCGGCAAGACCGTGAAGATGCGCGTGCCGCCGGAAATGGTGCTGCCGGTGTTCGTTGCCGTGGTGTTCTTCGTCGCGCTGCTGATCGGCTATCCCTGGCACATCCTGTCGGCGGGCTCGGTTGCCTATTTGATCAGCCTGCCCTGGGGCTGGAAGTCCTATCGCGACCAGGAGCGCCAGCTTGCCGCGCAGACGCAAGCTGCGGGCGCGCCGGCGCCGGCCGCTGCTGCTCCCTATGCGGCGCCGGTCGCGGAGAGCGATCGCGACGATCGTCCGACGCATCTGCATTGATGCCTCTCTATGATCCGTCATCCTGAGGAGCGCGGAGCGCGTCTCGAAGGATGCACGGCCACCAGCGGGGCCGTCGACCCTTCGAGACGGACGCTTGCGCGGCCTCCTCCAGCGACAACGGCTTCGCCGTTGCGCGGGGGTGACGGTGATAGAGCTGGTTGCGCCTTCCCAAATATCAGCCATGAGCGTGCCTCGGTTGGGTTCGCCTGCGATCTCGGCTATAGGCTGAGACGGCCCTGCGAACGCCAAAAATCAGGAGAGAAACGCCGTGACGACATCTGCTTCCGCCCCGCTTCCTGCTTCCGTCCTTGAAGCGTTGGCGCGCTACGACACGCCGACGATTTGCAACGCGATGGAGATCGTCGCGCCGGAGCGCCGTCTGATCGGCTACACCGTGAAGCCGCTGGTCTGCCCGTTCCCGACGCTGCCGCCGATGGTCGGCTACGCCCGCACCACGACGATCCGCTCGGTGCTGAAATCCGGCCTCTCGGCCGAGGAGCAGTCGAAGCGCCGCATCGAATATTACGAATATGTCGGCACCGGCTTCGGCCCGCGCATCTCTGTCATCCAGGACATCGACGGTCCGGACGTCGGCTACGGCGCATTCTGGGGCGAGGTGCAGAGCAACGTGCACAAGGCGCTCGGCTGCCTTGGCGTCATCACCGACGGTTCGATCCGCGATATCCCGCAATGGGCGCCGGGCTTCCAGGCGCTGGCCGGCTCGATCGGTCCGTCGCACGCCTGGGTGCATGCGGAGAGCTTCGGCGGCGAGGTCCGCGTCGCCGGCATGACGGTGCGATCCGACGACCTGATCCACGCCGACAGCCACGGCGCCATCGTGATCCCCTACGACGTCGCGGCGAAGCTGCCCGAGGCCGCCGAACTCTGCGGCCGCCGCGAGACCCCGATCCTGGACATCGCGCGTTCCAAGGATTTCTCGCTCGAGAAGCTGAAGGACGCGCTGAAGCGTTCGGCGGAAATCCACTGAGCGCGCGTTGTCGATTTGCGGAACGGCGGGCCGAAGGGCCCGCCGTTTTGCTTTCGTCAGGCCGGCGCAACCTTCGCGATCTCGTTCGCCCCGCGAACCGTCATGTCGATGGCGACATAGAGGATCACGGCGAGGCCGACATAGGCGATCCAGCGGTGGTTCTGCAGCAGCCGCGCGATGAAAGAAGCCGCTGCGCCCATCATCGCGATCGAGAGCGCGAGGCCGAACACCAGCACGATCGGCTGCTCGCGCGCCGCGCCCGCGACCGCCAGCACGTTGTCGAGCGACATCGAGACGTCGGCAACGATGATCTGCGTGGTGGCCTGCCACAGCGTCTTGCGCTGGCCCTTTGCGCCATCGGCATGTTCGGCCGTGGTCTCGTGCGCGTCGGCGCGCAGCTCGCGCCACATCTTCCAGCACACCCACAAGAGCAGGATGCCGCCGGCCAGCAGCAGGCCGACGATCTGCATCAGCTGCGTGGTGACGAGGGCGAACAGGATGCGCAGCAGTGTCGCGGCACCGATGCCGATCAGGATCGCCTTGCCGCGCTGCTTGGCCGGCAGGCCCGCCGCGGCAAGGCCGATCACGACGGCATTGTCGCCGGCCAGCACGAGGTCGATGACGACGACTTGCAGCAATGCGCTGAGGGCGTCGAGTGAAAACAATTCGGGCGAAAATAGTTCGGACATGGTCGCATTCCCCTTTAGGTCGGGGAGCGGACCCTTTCGACGAAACCGGCTCTTGCCGTCATGCGGACGGCAAATCCACCGCGACGCTTATCCGCGTCACGGGTCGAAGCAGGGCCACTCCAACTGAGTTCCAGTCCGACATCGCAGCTTGTGGCTGCCAGAGGGGCCCGGCCTGGGATTACGGTCGTGACACCGGACGCATTGCTGCTTCTTCCTCGAAGAACAGCGCCGCCTGATCCGGTTCGCCGAGGATCGCCGCTGCGCACCCCATGAAGGTGAACGCGCCGGCAAAATCCCACAGCGTGAGGTTCGCCACGCTTGTGCGCACGTGGATCACGCGCGCCGCAATCGCGGTAATGGCTGCCTGGACGAACAACAACAGGCTGAGCACGGGCAGCACGAGCGCGGGCTCAACCAGACGGAGTGTCAGGACGATCGGCAGCGCGGTCAGCGCGCCGAACAACAGCAGCATGCCGAACGGCTCCAGCGAGGGAGTCTTTCGCAAGATCCTGTCTGGAATGGTCGAGGACATTCCGGTCCTTTGCCGATCTTGTGCCGATCCTGGCTTGTCGTTCACATCAAGGATATCAGAACGCGATCTCCCTGAGGCGCGACGCGGCGCCGCGCGACCGCCGGCCGCGCGACAAGATGTACGTCTGCGGTTCCGGAGAAGGCCCGTGCCCCGGGGCGACTTTTTTGGCGCCGTCGGCGCGGTGGCATGCCATGGCAAAGTCCGCGCGGCGCCTTTATCTTTGCTGACAGCGTTGGGCGAACGATCGAAAGGCAATTTCGATGAATATGGCAGGCAAGACGGTGCTGATCACCGGTTCCACCGACGGCGTCGGCCGTTACGTCGCGACGAAGCTGGCGTCGGCCGGCGCCCGGGTCCTGATCCACGGCCGCGATACCAAGCGGGCGCAGACGCTCGCCGACGAGATCAAGCGTCTCAGCGGCCGCGAGCCGATGTTCTACCAGGCCGATCTGTCCTCGCTGGCCGAGGTTCGCGAGTTTGCCCAGCTGGTGCTCGACGACCAGGAGCGCCTCGATGTGTTCGTCAGCAACGCCGGCATTGGTTCGCAAAACGAGGGGCCGGCGCGGCAGACCAGCAAGGACGGCAACGAGCTGCGCTTCGCGGTCAACTATCTCGCCGGCTTCCTGCTCGCGCATCTGTTGCTGCCGCGGCTCAAGGCGAGCACGCCGGCGCGCATCGTCAACGTCGCGTCGCTCGGCCAGCACCCGATCGATTTCAGCGACGTGATGATCACGAAGAACTACAACGGCGCGCGCGCCTACGCGCAGAGCAAGCTGTCGCAGATCATGTTCACCATCGACTTGGCCGCGGAGCTCGAAGGCTCCGGCGTGACCGTTAACTCGCTGCACCCTGCGACCTATATGAACACCACGATGGTGCGCGCCAGCGGCGCGACGCCGATCTCGACCGTCGAGCAGGGCGGTGATGCCATCCTGCGTCTGGTCCAGGATGACGATGTGGCAGGCCGGAGCGGGCTGTTCTTCGACGGCAAGCGCGAGGCCCGCGCCCATGCCCAGGCCTATGACGCCGAGGCGCGCAAGCGGCTCAAGGCGTTGAGTCTGAAGCTCACTGGGTTGCAGGCTTCCTGATCCGGCGCGGCGCCGGCCCCCCTTGGATGCGACCTTGGGCGCGGATCGTCTCGAACAGGCGCTTGCATGCGGCCGGAACGCCGCGATCCGGCACCGTTGCAATGCCGAGCAATAGACCCGGCTGCGCGCGCTTCGGTGAAACATACCAGGGCGAGAGCGGGGCGGGCGCCAGCCCGTGCGCGAGCAGTGCTCGGGCGATCTCGACATCGGCGGTCTTGTCCGGCAGCGTCAGCATGACCGCGAGGCCGGCAACCCGCGCGTCGTTGCTCCAACTCCGCAGCGCCGTCGTCAGCGCATCGCGCCTGTCGCAATAGGCCCGCTTGGTTCGCCTGAGATGGCGGATGTAGTGGCCGTCGCGCATGAACTCGGCGGTCGACAGCTGCACCGCCGGGCCGGGAGCAGGGACCAGGCAGGTCGCGACATCGGCGAACTGCGCCGCCAATGGCTCCGGAGCAACCAGGAAGCCGAGGCGAAGCGTCGGCGAGATCGTCTTGCTGAAGGAGCCGAGATGGATCACCCGGCCGGCGCGGTCGAGCGAGGCAAGCGCCGGCGCGGCACGGCCGTCGAGCTGCAACTCGCCGAGATAGTCGTCCTCGATGATGAAGGCTCCGGTTTGCGCGGCCCAGTCGAGCAGCTGCGCGCGACGTTTCGGCGACAGCGGCGGGCCGAGCGGCGCCTGCTGGCCCGGCGTCACGACCGCGAGTGCCGCGTCGGGGGCGTACTTGAGGCCGTACTCGACATCGACACCATTGGCATCGACTGATATCGGGACGATCTCCAGCCGCGCGAGCTCGAGGCCCTTTCGCGTCAATGGAAATCCCGGGTCTTCCATCCACACGCGGCGGCCTTCGAGGCCGAGCACGCGCAGCGCGAGGCCGAGTCCGCCGCTGAATCCCGAGGTGATGACGATCTGCGCGGGCGAGCATTCGAGCCCGCGCGCGATCGCGAGGTGCGCCGCGATCTCGCGTCGCAATTCGAGCTCGCCGCGTGGATCGATATGTCGGGTCACCGCGCTCAATTCCGCCCGGACGGCGCGCGCGCGGATTCGCGCCAGCAGCTTGGCGGGGAGGCTATCCTGCGCGGGGACGCCCATCCGGAAGTGTCCCTGACCGCTCAGATCCCGAAACATCTCCACGACCGATCCGGGAGCGACCGGCGCATCGGGCTTGGCGGCCTTCCCGGGCCGCCTCGCGACGGTGGTGCCGCCCGCCTTCGACGACACGATGTGCTGGGCGTCCGACAGCTTGTCGTAGGCCGCCCGCACGGTGCCGCGCGCAACGCCGAGCTGCGCGGCGAGGTCGAGCCAGGAGGGCAGCCGGGCGCCCGGCACCAGCACGCCATTGTCGATCGCCGCCGCGATCGCCTTGCGGATCTGCTCGGAGAGCGGCGTTCTGGCCGACCGGTCGAGCGCGATGGGAAGCGGGTTGGGCATGGCTCGTGGTACACCAATTCGGTTCATTCTTGGTGCTTCTTTTTGGCCATGCGTGCCCGCATCTATCCGTTAGCAATGGAGGCACGAGATGAAGACCTTGATGACGACGCTGCTGGCCTGCGCCGCGCTTGCGACCCCGGCGATGGCGCAATCGGTGACGCCGAAGTTCGAGCATATGATCACGAACATTCCCGGCAAGTCGCTGATCGCGGTCGAGGTCAACTTCCCGCCCGGCGAGGTCTCGGCGCCGCACCATCACGCCAAATCGGCGTTTCTTTATGTCTATGTTCTGCAGGGCGCGATCGAGAGCCAGCTCGAGGGCGAGGCCGCGCACATCTATCGGGCTGGCGACAGCTTCTACGAGCCGCCCGGCGCGCATCACGTGCTCGGGCGCAACGCCAGCGCGACCGAACCGGCGAAGCTGCTTGCGGTGTTCGTCGTCGACAGCAACGACAAGGCGCTGACTGTGTTCGACAAGGAAGGACACAAGCAATGAGCATGCGGATCGATTACAACAAGGTCGCGCCCGCGGGCATCAAGGCGCTCGGCGGCGTCTATGGCTACATCACGCAAAGCGGCCTTTCCGCGCAGCTCGTCGAACTGGTCTATCTGCGGATATCGCAGATCAACGGCTGTGCTTATTGTCTCGACATGCATACCCGCTCACTTCGGAAAATGGGCGTCAAGGTCGAGAAGTTGGCGCTGCTACAGGTCTGGCGCGAGGCGGAGGCGCTGTTCGATGCCGAGGAGCGCGCGGCGCTGGCCTGGGCCGAAACCGTCACCCGCGTGGCGGAGACCGTGATTCCGGATGCCGATTACCGGGCGGCCCGCGAAATGTTCAACGAGAAGCAACTGGTCGACCTGACCATCGCGATCGGCCTGATGAACACCTACAACCGGATCGCGATCGGCTTCCGCAACCCGCCGCAGGCGGTAACCGAGCATTCCGCTGCGGCGGCTTGATCTTGGCAGGATGGGTCAACTCCTCGACAGGAGCAACTCATTCGTTGCGGGCCGCATGCTCAGCAGCAGGAGTGCGCCGGAGAGCAGGTACAGCGCCATGACGAAGTACATGCCATAGATGTTGTCGCCGGTGTTCCGCACGATGAACCCGGTGATCGACGGGCTTACCGCCGGACCGAGGTTTCCGAGGCTGGTGACGAGGGCAAGGCCGCCGGCCGCCGCGCCTGCTGAGAGATACTCACTGGTCAATGCATAGAAGAGCGGCGGCGCTGACACAAAGCCGATGACGGCGAAAGAGAGAGCCAGGATCGAACCAACAAAAGTGCCGTGGAGCAACATGAGAAAGAACAAGCCGCCGGCGGCAATCGTGACGCAGGTCGCATAGTGCCAGCGGCGCTCATGCCGCTTGTCCGAATGACGACCGATCAGGATCATGCAGACGATACCCGCAGCGTTGGCTACTGCGTGATAGACGCCGACTAGTAGCGGATCCTTTACTCCCCAGCTATGGATCAGGGTCGGCATCCAGAATACCATCTTGTAGTTGGCGCCCAGCAGACAAAAACAGGACAGCGACAACAGGTAGACCTTCGGGTCTCGCAGCAGCTGCCGGAACGTCCCCGAGGTCGCCTTCACGATGTTCTCTTCGTCATGCTGTAAAGCATCGTCCAGCAGCGCCTTCTCCCCCTTCGAGAGCCACGCGGCCTGGAACGGCTTGTCCTTGAGCAGGTAATACACGAGAACGCCGAGGATTGGCGCGGGCATCCCCTGGATCAGAAACAGCCATTGCCAGCCATAAAGACCGCTGACGCCATCGAAATACTTCAGGATCGAACCACACAGCGGACCAGCGATGAACATCACAATGGGGGGCGCCGACGCGAGGATCGCGATGACCTGCCCGCGCCTCACCGACGGGTACCAGTACGTCAAGTACAGCAGCACGCCCGGGGCGAAGCCGGCCTCAAAGACACCAAGAAAGAACCTCGCCGCATAGAACTGGAGCGGCGTCGATACGAACATCATGGCGGTCGCCGCCAATCCCCAGAGCACCATGATCCGCAACAGGGTCTTGCGCGCGCCGATCCTTTCCAGAAGAAGATTGCTGGGCACCTCAAACAGGAAATATCCGACGAAGAAGATGCCCGCGCCGAGCCCGTAGACTGCATCATCAAACGGCAGTGTCTGCTTCATCTGAAGCTGTGCAAAGCCGATATTGATGCGGTCGAGAAAGGCGACCATGCTGGCGATCAGTAGCAAAGGTATAAGGCGCCAGTCGACCTTCGCGAACACGGCCTTGTACGCCGGGTTCTCCAATATGGGCGACGATGACTTGTTTGCAGCAGGCAGATGCATTCTTGTTCCTTCCAAAGTATGCTTTTGCCTATGATGTCCTTCGAACCAGTCGCTGCTCCATTGCGCGGGAGTAATGGTCTAACCTCGAAAGCTCAGGCGACCTTTGCCTCGATGATGCTGTGGCGCCCGGCCGGATAGGTCGCGGTGTGAGTAAAGCCGGATTCGCGAAACAGCCAGGCGTACTTCTTTTCCGTTCTTTCGAGACCGCCAGGCCCGCGAAGCATGAGCAGATCGGTCAGCGTCTGTTCCCTGTGCGCATCGCTTACGCTCGGGAATTCCGGCATGATCCGTTCGATAAGCAGGAGCACGCCACCTGCAGGGAGCGCCCTTCGACAGTTTGCGAGGATGACCATGCTGCGGTCATCGCTCCAATCGTGAATGATGTGCTTCATGACGATGGCATCCGCGATTGATGGAATCGTCTGGAAGAAATCGCCGGCCATGAATTCGACGCGGTCACTGAGCCCGCTGCGCCTCAGTTGGCCAGTCGCGGATTCGGCGCAGCGCGGAAGGTCGAAAATGGTCCCTCGGATATGCGGATGTTGCCCGGCTATGGCGCCAAGGAGTTCGCCGGAGCCGCCGCCGACATCCATGAGATGAGCGAACGCACCGAAGTCGTAGGCCCCCAGGATATCCGGAATCGCCAGACGCGTCCCCTCCATCATCGCCGCATTGAATATGCGGACCATCTCCGGATCGTGCGCCATCAGATCAAAGCTGTTTTCATGGCCAAGCAGTTGCGCGGCGGTCTTGCCCGTCATGATCGAGTCCAGCAACCCGGTCCACGATTCGGCCAGGAACTGGCCTTCAAAGATCGTCCAGTTCTTGAGGGACTGGGTTGCGGCCCCGTCAAGGCAAGCTCCAAGTTCGGTCAATGCGTATCGGTCTTCAGCGACCGTGCAAATGCCTATGGTCGAAAGTGCTGTCAGCAGGCGGCGGAGCGCCTGTTTGTTCGCGCCGGTCGCCTCGACGAGTTCGCCAAGGGGCCGCGATCCATCGCGCAGGAGCTCAGCGATCCCCAGCTTCGCGGCGACATAGATGACCGCGGTCACGCGCTGCGACTGAATAAGGTGCAACAATTTTGCAGATGCGTGGATAGAGGACATCGATCATTCCCTCCCATGTTGCTCGTTGGTTCGCGGGCAGCACTCCCCGGCAAAATTGCTCAGGCCGGAGAGCGGCGCGCTGTGCGGCATTGATTGGCCGATCCTGATCTCGGTGTCGGGGACGCCCGGGCCGCATCGCTTGTCTGTCCCCGCAACCGGGGAAGGGCTGAAACCTGAAACACTTAGCGCAGCATGGACGACAGAACTGGTCATGGAGGCCTGCCTGGCGCTGACCGCCTTTGATGGATCGCTTCTCGGGACGGTTTTGCCATCCCGCGCCGTAAGATGATGCTGTACAATTACCATCAGGTCCCGAAACCTGGCCGATATTCTGCCGATATTTTCCGAAATGGCCCAACGAGGCATTCTTGCTTAAGTCATCGCAGCCTTCGATTGTGATCGGCGACCGGACCTTGGACCTGGCTCGCGAATTGCTGCTCGACGGGCGCGGCGACATCGTGCCGTTGCGTCCTCAAGCCTGGGCCGTGCTGCGGCTCCTCGCGCAACGCGTCGGGCGCCTGGTGCATAAGGACGAGATATTGGATGAGGTCTGGTCGGACTGCGAGGTCACGGAAGACTCGCTTGTCCAGGCAATCGGCGACATCAGGCAGGCCTTGGGAGAGGCGGGCCGATTGGCCCTGAGAACGTTGCCTCGCCGCGGCTACATGCTGGTCGTGGATGGCGAGCAGGCCGACCGCCCGGCCTCTGCCAGCATCACGACCTCGTCGATGCCGGACAATGCCGGAAAGCCAGCGGGTTCAACGTCGATCCCACACCTGTCCATTGTTGTTCTACCATTCACAAATATTGGCGGCGATCTGGAGCAGGAATATTTTGTCGATGGCGTGACTCACAGTTTGACTACCGACCTGTCGCGCATCGCCGGCGCGTTCGTCATCGGCCGGGGCACCGCGTTCACCTTCAAGGGAAAGGCGGTGGACGTGAGGGAGATCGGTCGCGAATTGAATGTCCGTTACGCGCTGGAAGGGTCGGTGCAACGCGGCGGCAATCGCTTTCGCCTGAACGTTCAGTTGACTGACACGGAAACCGGAGCCCATGTGTGGGCTGAGCGCTTCGACAAGCCCGCTGCCGACTTGCTGGACATGCAGGATGAGATCGTATCCCGGCTCGCCAATACGTTGAACGCCGAGCTTATCAAGGCCGAAGCACGACGAGCGGAAAGGTTGCCCCAGCCGGACGCGATGGATCTCTATTTTCAGGGCAGGGCTGTCCTGAACAAAGGAATAGCGCCTGCGGTTATGGCGCGAGCAAGGGATTTCTTCATGCGCGCCCTCGCGCTTGATCCCGACAATATTGAAGCAGCGGTTGCCGCGGCTCAGGTCGATTTTGCGATCGGTTCTTCCTCCATGGCCGATGACGGACCGGCATATTTCAGGGCCGCGGAGAAGGCGCTGAATGGCGTGTTGTTGCGTGCGCCCAATCACCCCAGAGCCCACATGTTGCTCGGCGCGGTTCAAATTCGGACACACCGCGCTGCAAAGGGTATCGCTGAATGTCGCCAGGCGCTGGCGCTCGATCGGAATTTGGCCGATGCGCATGGGTTTATTGGCCTAGGGAAGCATGCGCTGGGGCGTGGCGAGGAAGTCGAAGGGCATATTCAAGAGGCGTTACGACTGTCCCCTCGCGATACGCGTGCCTTTCTCTGGATCATGGTTGTCGGGATGGCCAAGTTGATGTCCTGCACCAATGCAGACCTCGAGGCGCTGGACTGGCTTCGCCGGAGCATTGAGGCTAATCCCAATTTTGCGCTCGCTCACTTTCACTTGGCTGGCGCGTTGGCCATGATGGGAGACCTCGAGGAAGCACAATCCAGTGCCAAAGCTGGACTGGCACTTGATCCAAACTTCAGCATTCGTCGATACGACGTCAATGTCGTCTTCCTGTCCGACAATCCGGTATGGCTCGCCAAGCGTAAGCGCTTTTATGAGGGAATGCGCATGGCCGGCGTGCCGGAAAGCTAGTGCCGCGTTCGATCATCTGCGTGAATGGGATAAAGCTGCGACGAGGAGCTGCATTTGAGCTCCAGCAGCGGCGCGCCATACACGCGTCTTGGTCAGCGGCGGAGCACCACTCACGAACCCGGCTTGGCCTCGACCGGCTTCTGCGCGAACTGCGGAAAAGTCTCGGCCACGACCGGCCCATCCAGCCGCCATGAATAGCAGCCGCCGACGAAGAACGGCGGCTCGGTGACATCGCGCTGATGATCGAGCGCGCCGCGGCCCTGCGGGTCCTTGCCGGAGGTCGCGGTCTGGAACAGCGTCGTCACCGCCGGTCCCAGCAGCTCGGCGAGATGGGTGCAGGTCTCGAGCTTGCCGATCTTGCGACGGACCAGTTCGCGCCAGCCCTTGCCGATGCGTTCGCCGACCAGGCGCTGCAAAATGCCCTCGACGTCGAGGCAGGATGGGTAGGGCGTCGAGGCCATCGTGGTGCCGGTCTCGCGGATCGTAAAACTGTCGTCGACCGCGAGCCGCAGGCGGATATCGTGCACGGGATCGTCGGGCTGCTGCAGGCCGCGATGCTTGTCCTGTCGCGCATAGGGTTTGGTGTCGACCAGCCGCGCCTCGACTTCCCACAATCCGTCGTCACGGAGATAGCCGAGACATTCGACGGAGCGGCGGTGCATCAGGCGGCGGGGCTTGCCGTCGGCATTGGTATCGGGTGCGGACATCGGAACTCGCTGGATTGAATCTAGTACTGATCCAATCGGCCGCGTGCGCCGATGTCAACGCTCGCAGCTGAATGGCGTCATGAGACGTCGTCATTCCGGGATGGCGCGTCAGCGCCAGACCCGGAATCTCGAGATTCCGGGTTCGATGCTTCGCATCGCCCCGGAATGACGGGGTGACGTTGAGAGCTGCCCCTCAGCTCACGCGCCGTTCGCGGTTCTCCCAATATGGCTTGCGCAGCTCGCGTTTCAGAATCTTGCCGGCCCCGGAGAGCGGCAGCGGGGTCGAGGTGATGTCGACGCTGCGCGGGCATTTGTAGCCGGCGATCAGCGCCTTGCAATGCTCCATCAGCTCCTCCGGCGTGGCGCTGGCGCCGCTCTTCATCACCACGACGGCGTGAACCTGCTCGCCCCAGCGTTCGCTCGGAATGCCGATCACGGCGCATTGCGCCACCGCCGGGTGCTGGGCGAGGGCGTTCTCGACCTCGGCCGAATAGACGTTCTCGCCGCCGGAAATGATCATGTCCTTGACGCGATCGACGACGTAGACGAAGCCGTCCTCGTCCATGTAGCCGCCGTCGCCGGTGTGCATCCAGCCGTCGATCACGGCGCGCGCGGTTTCCTCCGGCCGCTCCCAATAGCCCATCATCACCATGTCGCCGCGCACGGCGATCTCGCCGACGGTGCCCGTCGGCACCACCTTGTCCTCCGCGTCGACTATCTTGACCTCGGCGCCGAGCGTCGCCCGGCCGGCGCCGCGGTGCCGTCCCTTGGCGCGGCCGTCGCCGATATGCTCTTTCCAGTGCAGCAGGGTCGCGATCGGCGACAGCTCGGTCATGCCGTAGGCTTGCGTGAATTCGACATGCGGCAGCGCCTTCATGGCGCGCATCAGCACAGCATCGCTCATGACGGAGGCGCCGTAGGAGATCCGCTTCAAGGACGACAGGTCGTAATTGCCGAGCGTCGGATGATCGACGAACATCTGGATCATGGTCGGCACCAGCAGCACGTCGGTGATGCGCTCCTTCTGGACCGCGGCCGCGACGCCGTCGGGCGTAAAGCCCTGGATCACGACATTGGAGCCGCCGGACAGCAGCACCGAATACATCGCCGCGCCGTTGGCGAGGTGGAACATCGGCGCCGCGTGCAGGTAGATCGAGGTGCCCGGCCACAGGCCTTCGCCGAGCGCATTCAACGCATTGGCCATCAGATTGCCGTGGCTCAGCATCACGCCCTTGGAGCGGCCGGTGGTGCCGCCGGTGTAGAAGATGCCGGCGAGATCGTCGCGGCTGCGCATGGCATCGGCTATCGGCGCGCTGCGCGCGATCAGCGTCTCGTAATTCTCCATGCCAGCCGGCGTCTCGCCCTCGTCGGCATAGACCAACTTCAGGCCGGGGATGGCGCCTGCCAGCGCCGCGCCGACCGGCGCAAACGCCTTGTCGACGAACAGGATCGTTGCGCGGCAGTCGCGCAGCGCGTCCTCGTTCTCCAGCGGAGACCAGCGGATGTTGAGCGGCACGATCACGGCGCCGGCCCAGCCGACCGCCAAATAGAGTTCGAGATAGCGGTCGGAGTTCAGCGACAAGATCGCGACGCGGTCGCCGTCCTGCGCCCCGAGGCCGCGGATCGCGGCGGCTAGGCGGGCGACGCGTTCGCCGACCTCGCGCCAATTGCGCCGCCGCTCACCGCAGACGACTGCGAGCCCGTTTGGATTGACCTGCAGCGCGCGCCGCAGTCCGTGTGTGATGTTCACTCGTCTCCTCCCTTGGATGCGTTTCCCTTGCGAGGCGGTTTGTCCGCCTTCTCTGCAGCCGGAAAGGCTGCTTTGTGCGCTGTTGTCTTGCGCGTTGATGTCATTTGCGTTGTTGCTTTGGCGATGCCTTCGGTGAGACGGATCGCAAATTCCTCGGCGACGGCGCGTCCGCTCAGCTCGCCGCCCGGCTGGAACCAGTGGCCGATCCAGTTCAGCGAGCCGGCAATGGCGAACGCCGCGAGTTTCGGGTCGCAGGGTTTCACCGAACCGTCTTCGACGCCCTGTGCGATATAGTCGCGGAAGGCGCGGTCGATCCGCCGCTTGGCGGTCTGCACGATCTTGCGGTTGTCCTCGCTGAGATCGCGGATGTCGAAGCGGACCAGGCTTTTCCCGTAGTCCGCGGTCATCAGCTCGGCATAGCGGACGGTGAGCTTGCGCAGCTTGTCGAGCCCCGAGCCGCCGCCCGCCGACGTCTCGGCAATGCATTCGTCGACCAGCTCATTGCCGATCGACCAGCACTCGAACAGGATCTCGTCCTTGCCGCGGAAGTAATTGTAGAGCGCGGGCTTGGTGATGTTGAGCCGCTTGGCGACGTCGTTCAGCGTGGCGCGGTGATAGCCCTGTTCGAGGAACAGGGCGACGGCCGTGCGCAGAACCGCCTCGCGCTTCTCGTCGCGGGCGCGGCGCCGGCTTTCGAATGGCAGCCAGGGGGACTCGTTGCTGGAAGGGAGGGAGTGGGCGTCCATCGCGTCGGCTGTTGTCGCATTGACTCCGGAAGGTCGCCCGTATATTACCCATGGGTAATAAATAGTCCAGTGGGTAATTTCCGGGAGGACACGCGATGACGTCACGCACCTATGTTGCCGGGGTCGGCATGATCCCGTTCGTCAAGCCCGGCGCCAATGCGCCGTATCACGTGATGGGCGCCGAAGCGGCGAAGCTGGCGCTCGCCGACGCCGGTCTCGATTACGGTCGTGTGCAGCAGGCCTATGTCGGCTATGTCTACCGCGACTCCACCTGCGGCCAGCGCGCGCTCTATCCGGTCGGCATGACTGGCATCCCGATCGTCAACGTCAACAACAACTGTTCGACCGGCTCGACCGCGCTGTTCCTGGCGCGGCAGGCGATCGAGTCGGGCGCGGCCGACTGCGTGATGGCGCTCGGCTTCGAGCAGATGAAGCCCGGCGCGCTCGGCGCCGTGTTCACCGACCGTCCCAGCGCGTTCGACGATTTCGATGCCGCGGCCGACAAGCTGGTCGACGCGCCCGGCGTGCCGCTGGCGCTGCGCTATTTCGGCGGCGCCGGCCTCAGCCACATGAAGAAATACGGCACGCCGCTCTCCGCCTTTGCAACAGTGCGCGCCAAGGCGAGCCGGCATGCCAAGAACAATCCGCTGGCCCTGTTCCGGAAAGAGGTAACCGCCGACGACGTGATGAACGACCAGGTGATCTGGCCCGGCGTGATGACGCGGTTGATGGCGTGCCCACCGACCTGCGGCGGCGCCGCCGCGATCCTGGTCTCGGAGAAATTCGCCGACCAGCACGGCCTCAACAAGCAGGTCCGCATCGCCGCGCAGGCGATGACCACGGATACGCCGTCGACCTTCGGTGCGTCAGACATGATGCAGGTGGTCGGCTACGACATGGCGCGCGATGCCGCGCGCAAGGTCTATGAGGCCGCCGGCATCGGGCCTGATGATCTCGACGTCGTCGAGCTGCACGACTGCTTCGCGCACAACGAGCTGATCACCTATGAGGGGCTTGGCCTGTGCGGCGAGGGTGAGGCCGCGAAATTCATCGACGACGGCGACAACTCCTATGGCGGCAGGATCGTCACCAACCCGTCCGGCGGGCTGCTGTCGAAGGGCCATCCGCTCGGCGCCACCGGACTTGCGCAGTGCTATGAGCTGACGCGGCAGCTGCGCGGCACCGCTGCGGCGACGCAGGTGGAGGGCGCGCGGATCGGCTTGCAGCACAATCTCGGCCTCGGCGGCGCCTGCGTCGTGACGCTCTACGAACGCGCCTGAGGCCGCCCATGGTCGATCAATCCGCTGTCGGGCGTACATTCACGCCCGTGACCGCGCGCGTCGAGCCGGGGCGCCTGCGCTTCTTCCTCGATACGCTCGGCGAGACGAATGCCGTCTATCGCGACGAGACGGCCGCGCAGGCGGCCGGCTTCACGGCGGCACCGGTACCGCCGACCTATCTGTTCTGCCTCGAGATGATGGATGCACCCGACCCGTTCGAGTTCCTCACGGCGCTCGACATCGATCTGGCCCGCGTGCTGCACGGCGAGCAGCGCTTCGACTATCACGCGCCCGTGGTCGTCGGCGACACGCTGACGTTCCGCCCGCGCGTCACTGGCGTGACCGACAAGAAGGGCGGAGCGATGACGCTGATCGTGGTCGACACCCCCGTCACCAACCAGAACGGCGTCCATGTTGCCGATGTCTCGCGCACCGTCGTGGTGCGCAATGCGAGGCCGTCATGACCAGCTCTCCCTCTGTCGGCGATATCATCGTCCACAAGGAGTTTCCGGCGATCAGCCGGCATCGCCTGGCGCTGTATTGCGGCGCCTCGGGCGATCACAACCCGATCCATGTCGATATCGATTTCGCGAAGGCGGCCGGCTTTCCCGACGTGTTCGCGCACGGCATGCTGGTGATGGGCTATCTCGGCCAGGCGCTGACCGACGCGGTGGCGCCGTCGCGCATCCGCTCGTTCTCGACCCGCTTTGCCGCGATCACCCAGCTCGGCGCGCAGCTGACCTGCGAGGGCACGGTGACCGAGCTGAACGAGCAGGGCGGTGAGAAGCGCGCAAAACTCGCGCTGACGACGAAGGATCAGAACGGCGAGATCAAGCTCGCCGGGGAAGCCATTATCGCGCTTTAGGAGAGATCATGTCGAAACTGCAAGGCAAAGTCGCGCTCGTCTCAGGCTCCGGCCGCGGCATCGGGCGGGCGATTGCGCTGAAACTCGCCGGCGAGGGCGCGCGCGTCGTGGTCAACGATCTCGATGCCGAGCCGGGCGATGCGGTCGTTGCCGAGATCAAGGCCATGGGCGGCGAGGCGATCGCGGTCAATGGCAGCGTGACCGAAGCCGGCTTTGCCGATCGCTTCGTCGGCAGCGCGATCGATCGGTTCGGCGGCCTCGACATCATCGTCAAC
This sequence comes from Bradyrhizobium sp. UFLA01-814, assembly GCF_046718885.1. Lineage (NCBI taxonomy): Bacteria > Pseudomonadati > Pseudomonadota > Alphaproteobacteria > Hyphomicrobiales > Nitrobacteraceae > Bradyrhizobium > Bradyrhizobium sp. UFLA01-814. Next base: position 27,031 of record NZ_JAQOSR010000006.1, read on the forward strand.
AATGCCGGCTACACCTGGGACTCGACGATCCAGAAGATGACCGACGAACAGTTCCAGGCGATGCTCGACGTCCATCTGGTCGCGCCGTTCCGCATCATGCGCGCGGCGTCGGAGCCGATCCGGGTGATGGCGAAGAGAGAGGCCGAGGCGGGCCGCGAGGTGTTCCGCAAGGTCGTCAACATCTCCTCGATCGCGGGCCTCTACGGCAATGCCGGGCAGGCGAGCTATTCGTCCGCCAAAGCCTCGCTGATCGGCCTGACGCGCACGATGTGCAAGGAGTGGGGCCGCTACAAGGTCAACGTCAATTGCGTCGCGTTCGGCCTGATCAACACCCGCCTGACCCAGCCGATCGAGAGCCAGCAGAAGACCATCGACGTCGCCGGCCGCGACATCAAGGTCGGTGTCCAGCCGCAGATGCTGGAGGCGATGGGCCGCATGATCCCGCTCGGCCGCGGCGGCACGCCGGAGGAGGCGGCCGATGCGGTCTATCTGTTCTGCGCTCCGGAATCGAATTACATCAGCGGTCAGGTGATCGTCGCCGGCGGCGGTCTGCTGATTTGACGAGAGCGTTTTCAAGCGAAGTGGGTACCGGTTCGCGTCAAGAAAACGCGTCAAAGAAAGAATGCGTAGCGAGGGCAGATGCACTACCGATCGTCCTGGATGACCGAGGAGCTGGACACCTTCCGCGACCAGTTCCGCAAATTCCTCGCCAAGGATCTGGCGCCGCACGCCGAAAAATGGCGCGAGCAGAAGCTGGTCGACCGCTCGGCCTGGCGCGCGCTCGGCGAAATGGGCGCGTTGCTGCCGAGCGTGCCCGAGGCCTATGGCGGCTTAGGGGCCAGCTTCGCCTATGACGCCGCCGTGCTCGATGACCTCGAGAGCACGGTGCCGGAGCTGACCACCGGCGTCTCCGTGCACAGCGCGATCGTCGCGCATTACATCGTCAACTACGGCTCGGAGGAGCAGAAGAAACGCTGGCTGCCGAAGATGGCGTCGGGCGAGATGGTCGGCGCCATCGCGATGACCGAGCCCGGCACCGGCTCGGATCTGCAAGCCGTCAAGACCACGGCGAAGAAGCAGGGCAATTCCTACGTCATCAACGGCCAGAAGACATTTATCACCAACGGCCAGGCCGCCGATCTCGTCATCGTGGTGGCGCGGACCGGGGCGCCGGGCGCCAAGGGCATCTCGCTGATCGTCGTTGAAACCGCGGGCGCCGAGGGCTACCGGCGCGGCCGCAACCTCGACAAGATCGGGCTGCACGCATCAGACACGTCGGAGCTGTTCTTCGATAACGTCACGGTGCCGCCGGAAAACCTGCTTGGCGCCGAGGAGGGCAACGGCTTCGTGCAGCTGATGCAGCAATTGCCGCAGGAGCGGCTGTCGCTCGCCATCGGCGCAGTCGCCTCGATGGAGCGCGCGGTCAGGATCACCACCGAATACACCAAGGAGCGCACCGCGTTCGGCAAGCCGCTGCTTGAATTCCAGAACACCGCCTTCAAGCTCGCCGAGCGCAAGACCGAGGCGATGATCGCCCGCGTGTTCGTCGACTGGTGCGTCGAGCGCCTGGTCGCCGGCGACCTCGACACCGTGACGGCGTCGATGGCGAAATGGTGGTGCTCGCAGAAGCAGGTCGAGACCGCCGACGAGTGCCTGCAGCTGCATGGCGGCTACGGCTACATGCAGGAATATCCGATCTCGCGCATGTTCATCGATTCCCGGATCCAGAAGATCTATGGCGGCACCAACGAGATCATGAAGCTCCTGATCGCGCGCTCGCTTTGAAACTTCTTCACCGTCATTCCGGGGCATGCGAAGCATGAACCCGGAATCTCGAGCCGCAACTTCGAGATTCCGGGTTCGATGCTCGCGCATCGCCCCGGAATGACGCGGAGAGGTGAGTGCGCGCTCATGTCCTTCGCGCGCCGCTACATCGCGCGCACGTTCTTGAGGAACTTGTCGACCTGAACTTCCAGCTCGGAGGCGTTGCTGGCGAGCTCTCCGGAGGCCGCCAGCACGTTCTCGGCGGCCTTGCTGGCATCGTCGATCGCCTTGGTCGTGCCGTTGATGTTGGCGGTGACCTCCTTGGTGGCCGCGGCCTGTTCCTCGACGGCGCTGGCGATCACGGTCGAGATCTCGCTGATCTGGACGATGACCTGCGAGATCGCCTTCAGCGCCGTGGCGGTGTTGCCGGTCGCGGTCTGCATCTCGTTGATCTGCGCCGAAATGTCTTCCGTGGCCTTGGCGGTCTGGTTGGCCAGCGCCTTCACCTCGGAGGCGACGACGGCGAAGCCGCGTCCGGCCTCGCCGGCGCGTGCGGACTCGATGGTTGCGTTGAGTGCAAGCAGGTTGGTCTGGCCGGCGATCTGGCTGATCAGGGCGACGACGTCGCCGATCTTCTGCGCCATGGTCACGAGGCCCGCGACCAGCTTGTCGGACTTCTCGGCTTCGTCGACCGCCATGCGGGCGATGCGGCTCGCCTCGGCCACTTGGCGGCTGATCTCGTTGACCGAGGACGACAGCTCCTCGGACGCGGACGCCGCGCTCGCCGAGCGCTGATTGACGAATTCGGCGGTCGTCGTCAGCGATCGCGCCGTGCCCTGCATTTGCGTCGAGGCCGACGCCAGCATCCCGGCAAGCCCCTTAACATCCTTCTCGAAATCATCGGCCAGCTTCACATTGCCTGTCACGACCGACCAGCTCAGCATCGCGCCGGTGTAGTTGCCGCGCTTGTCGGTCAGCCCGGAGACCCGCAGGTCGAGCGTTTCCGGACCGAGCTTGATCTTGGCCGCATGCGGCAGGTTCTTGGGATCGCCGACGATGCGCCGCTGGTGCGCCGGGTTCTTGTGGAAGATGTCGAACGAGTTGCCGAGGATCTTGTCCGGCGCCACCGGAAGCAGGTGCTTCACGGTGTCGAGCGTCTTGAGGCTGGTCTGGTTGATGTAGGTGATGTTGAAATCGGTATCGCACATCATGATGTTGATCGGCATGTTGTCGAGCATCTGCAACAGCCGCTCGGTCTGGGTTTCAAGCCGCGCCTTCTCGGTCGCGAGCTCCCAGGTCAGCATCGGGCCGGTGTAACGGCCGCGCGAATTGGTCATCGCTGTCACGGTGAGATCGAGCGTCTCGCCACCGATGGTGATGCGCGCCCTGTGCGGCAGGTTCTTCGGGTCGGACAGCAGCCGGCGCTGATGCTGCGGATTCTTGTGAAAGATATCGATCGATTGCCCGATCAGCGCGTCGACCTTCACCGGAAGGACATGCTCGATCTTCTTCAAGTTCTGCCGCGTCGACTCGTTGATGTAGGTGATTTTGAAATTGTCGAGCTCGCAGAGCATGACACTGATCGGCATGTCGTCGAACAGCCGGTACGAACCGTCCGAGCCGACGACGCTTGCGACGCTCTTCATCCCCAACATGCATTGCCCTCCAGCCTTGATAATGATCTTGGTGAATTGAAACGGTGCACCTGATCGGCAGCGGAATGCCTTCCACCGCCGGCCCCACGCAGGTGCGCTACACGATTTACAATTTCTGACTGCGTGAAACGGTAGGCGATTCGAGTTCCATCAAGAAGGGCGTGCAATGCGCCGCGTGCGCTCGCGCAAGACGCGCAACGCGCGAAGCAGCGATGAGTGCAGTCGAAATCGCCGCGCAACACCGCGATTTGCTGCGTAATCCGCGCGATCCTGCGCTGAAAGATGCGAAGCGCCGATCGCTGCACCGTAGTCTTACGGAAGCAGACGCGTGCGCTCCCAATGATTGTTATCGTGCACATGGCGCGTTGGCTTATGCAGATCGTGCCACGCCATGGCGCGCATCGGAGAGCTCCTGACTGCAATCGTATCGGCGGCCGCGCGCTGTCAGTCTTGGGGATGTGGCGTGCGAGCATTTTTCCGCCTGCGCTCTGTTGCGGCGATCGGCGCCTCGTGATGATCGCGAGGTTGTGCCATCGTCGATGGGAGTGCCCCTGAAAGAAGTACGCACAGGTTGATCACGCCGCGCGAGACCCGATCGAGGCCGCAGACCGGCGTCGTGACATCGGTCCCGCTTGAGCGCGACGAGATCGCCCTGGACCCGGCCGACGGTGGCCTGCGTTGCTTGCCAGCCGGCGGCTTCAATCCTGCCGGCGATCGTCCGCTCTGCGGAAATCGATGACGAAACAGCGTTGCCCATTGCCTACCGCATGGCTTGGCGCCGCTGCGCCCGCGGGACGCAGCTTCGGCCTTGCACCCCATTTCCGTCTATCATACCCCGTGGGACCACGATCCGCGCGAAGCTCAAGCGCGCGCCAGTACTTGCAGGGAGCCCTCATGACCAAAAGCAATGCCCGCACCGGAGGCCAGATCCTGATCGACCAGCTGGTCGCGCAAGGGGTGGAGCGCGTCACCTGCGTGCCAGGCGAGAGCTATCTGGCGGCGCTTGACGCCTTGCACGACAGCCCGATCGACGTCGTGATCTGCCGCGCCGAGGGTGGCGCCGCGATGATGGCGGAGGCCTATGGCAAGCTGACGGGACGTCCGGGCATCTGCTTCGTCACGCGCGGTCCGGGCTCGACCAATGCCGCCCATGGCGTGCACATCGCGATGCAGGATTCCACCCCGATGATCCTGTTCGTCGGCCAGGTCGACACCGGCATGCGCGAGCGCGAGGCGTTCCAGGAACTCGACTACAAGGCGGTGTTCGGCACCATGGCGAAATGGGCGGTCGAGATCGATCGCCCGGATCGCATTCCGGAACTGGTCGCGCGCGCCTTCCGCGTCGCGCTGCAGGGCCGGCCCGGTCCGGTGGTGATCTCGCTGCCCGAGAACATGCTGACTGAAACCGCCGCGGTCGCCGACGCGCCGAAGGTCGAGCCTGCGGCGACCTGGCCGGCGCCGGCCGATCTCGAGCGCCTCGGCAGCATGCTCGCCGGCGCCAAGGCGCCGATCGTGGTGCTCGGCGGCTCGGCCTGGACCGCGGAGGCCGCCAAGGGCATCGCGCGCTTCGCCGAGCGCTTCGACCTGCCGGTTACAACCTCGTTCCGCCGCGCCTCGCTGTTCGACGCCGACCACTCGCATTATGCCGGCGATCTCGGCATCGGCCCGAGCCCGAAGCTCCGGGATCGCATCACCGGCGCCGATGTCATTCTGTTGATCGGCGGCCGCATGTCGGAAATGCCGTCCTCGTCCTACACGCTGCTCGACATTCCGGTGCCGAGCCAGAAGCTGATCCATGTCCATCCCGGCGCCGAGGAGCTCGGCCGCGTCTACCAGCCGGCGCTGGCGATCCAGGCGACGCCCGCAGCCTTCGCCGCCGCGGTCGAGACCATGAAGCCCGCGGCCGCGCCCGCCTGGAAGGGTGAGGCGGCCAAGGCGCACGCGGATTACCTCGCCTGGACCGACAAGCCGCGCGAGCTGCCGGGCAGCTTCCAGTATGGCGAGGTCATGACCTGGCTGCGCGATCGCTTGCCGAAGGATGCCATCGTCTGCAACGGCGCCGGCAATTATGCCGGCTGGATTCACCGCCACCATCGCTTCCACGCTTTCGCCGCGCAGCTTGCGCCGACCTCGGGCTCGATGGGCTACGGCGTGCCGGCGGCTGTGATGGCCAAGCGGCATCATCCGGACCGGGTTGTCGTGGCGTTCGCCGGCGACGGCTGCTTCCTGATGAACGGGCAGGAGTTCGCTACCGCGGTGCAGTACGACGCGCCGCTGATCGTCGTCGTCATCGACAACGCGCAATACGGCACCATCCGCATGCATCAGGAGCGCGACTATCCCGGCCGCGTCGTCGGCACCCAGCTCAAGAATCCGGACTTCGCGCTTTATGCCAAGGCGTTCGGCGGCCATGGTGAGCGTGTCGAGCGCACCCAAGACTTCGCGCCCGCGTTCGAGCGCGCGCTGGCCTCAGGCAAGCCCGCGATCCTGCACTGCCTGGTCGATCAGCGCGCGCTGTCGGTCGGTAAAGACTTCGTGCAGGCTACGAACTGATGCCTGAGTCCACCGGCCGTCGGGTCGCGATCATCGGGGCCGGCGCGGTCGGCGTGATCAGCGCCATCGAGGCGCTGCGCGAGGGCCACAGCGTCACCTTGATCGATCCGGGCGAGCCCGGCGGCACCCAAGCCGCGAGCTACGGCAATGCCGGCTGGCTGTCGTCGCATTCGGTGATCCCGCCGGCCGAGCCGGGCACCTGGAAGAAGGTGCCGGGTTATCTGATGGATCCGCTCGGGCCGCTGGCGATCCGCTGGTCGTACCTGCCGAAGGCCTTGCCCTGGCTGGTCAAGTATCTGCTGTCGAGCCGGACCGAGGCGCAGGTCGAGGCCACCGCGCGGGCGATGCGCGATCTGTTGAAGGATGCGCCGCTGCTGCACCGGCAGCTCGCCGAGGAAGCGGGCGTCGGCGAATTGATCGAGCGGCGCGGGGTGATGCATGTGTTTCCCTCACGCGCGCCGTTCGATCGCGATCTCGGCTGGCGCATCCGCAAGCGCGTCGGCATCGAATGGCTGGAGCTCGATGAAGACGAGATGCGCCAGCGCGAGCCCGATCTGCATCCGCGCTACAAATTCGGCGTCGTGGTGGAGGAGGCGGGACGCTGCCGCGATCCCGGCGCCTATGTCGCGGCGCTTGCCGCCCACGCCATCGCTGATGGCGCCGAGCGCGTCGCCGCCAAGGCCACGGGCCTCAGGCTTGCCGGCAACAAGCTGGTCGCCGTGGTCACCGAGAGCGGCGAGATCGCCTGCGACGCGGCTGTCGTCGCCGCGGGCGCGCGCTCCAGGCAACTGACCGCCTCGATCGGCGATCCGCTGCCGCTGGAGACCGAGCGCGGCTATCACGTCATGATCGAGAATCCGGAATCCGGCCCGCGCAATTCGATGATGGCCTCGGATGCCAAGATGGTTGTCAACTGGACCGACAAGGGCCTGCGCGCCGCCGGCACGGTGGAGATCGCGGGGCTTGACGCCGCGCCGAACTGGAAGCGCGCCGAAATCCTGCGCGAGCATCTCTTCAGCATGTTCCCGAAGCTGCCGAGGGATATTCCGCCATCGCGGATCAAGACCTGGTTCGGCCATCGGCCGAGCATGCCCGACGGGCGGCCCTGCATCGGTTATGCCCGTGCCACGCGCGACGTGGTTTACGCCTTCGGCCACGGCCATGTCGGCCTGGTCGGATCGGCCCGCACCGGCCGGCTGGTCGCGCAACTCCTGAGCGGCAAGGCGCCGGAGATTCCGCTCGCCCCGTTTGCGCCCTCGCGCTTCCTGTAGGAAGGAGCGGCGGCGAAGCCTCAGCTGTCGCCGGCCCAGGCCGTGATCGCGGCCGGCGCGATCACGCGTCTCGGTATGTGCGGATTGATCGTTCCGGCGCTGACGTCCTGCGTCTGGACGAGCAGGGTGCGTGCAAACGCCTTGGCATCCTGCTCGGTCGTGAAGGTACGGGTCTGGCGCGCGAAGCGGTGATGTCCGGCGTCAGGATTTCGCATGGCGAACGAGACGTACCAGATGGCCTTGTCGGTCTTCATCGCGCCTCTTTGGTGGTAATCCGCCCGCGCGATCGCGACGTCGTGCTCGATGCTCGATGTGCAAAAAGTGCCAAGACAAAGAATCCTGAAATACAACACATTGCGGCGAATAGGCTCCTCGGCGAACAAGCAATGCTACAGGATCGGCACGTCTACCGATACTGGCGGCATATTACCTGTCAACCGATGGGTGAAATGACAATGCGCCGTTGCGACGTTGGTTCCATCCGGCAAATTGCCACGCCCTCCCATGACCTGGCGACGTTCGGAACGTCGATTTCCTGGGAAAGTTGTCCCGCTCGTTCGAAGGCATGCTTTACCGGGAGGACGAGATGACGTGGGTCGGCAGGTGGAAAAACCAATACGGTTCGATCGTCGAGATCACCAGCGAAGCGGATGGCCGCATCGAGGGGACGTTTCGAACCGCGCTGGCCGATAGCGGCTTCTACGGCCAGACGGTCGCAATCGTCGGCGTCCACCAAGGCAATTGCATCGGATTTTCGTCGGTCGGTTCGTCGGCGACTGGCGATCGTGTGGTCTCCTATACCGGCTTGCTTCGCGATCAAAAAATCGAAACGGCGTGGTTTGTCGTGTCGGACAAGGCGCTGGTCGCGGCCCGAGAGGGTGAAGCGGCGGCCCTGAAGTCCGTGAACTGGTGGCGAGCTGTCACGACAAGTGTCGATACGTTCGAACGGACGACGTAGGCCTCGCTAGATGACTTGGTCCTCCTTGCGTGCTGCGTTGATGGTCTCCTCCACCTCGGTGGCAAGGGCCGTGAGATGTTCGGCGAGCTTGCTGAACAGCTCGCGCTTGCGCAAGTCAGTCGCCAGGTCGCGGATCAACGCACACTCCGCCGCGTCGCGGCGAAGCTTTTCGAGATGCGAGAGCATGTCCTGCATTTTTCGTCCCCGAATGCCGTAGTCCGCAACGCTAAGGCGGCACAGAACCTCGCAACAATAACCTGTGATACTTTTCGCGAACCTTGGCGAGGGTCGCGTATCTTTCCGATCCTCAAGTCGAGCTTGGCTTGCGAGACCGGCTTCTCCAGGAGGTCGGCGCCCCTCCCGCAGCTTGCTGCTCGTCATTCGTCAGTCTGTGGGCTCAATCAATTCGTTCGGCTTTTCAGAATTTAACTTGACGGATGACCCAACTCAGATGTTCAATACATCCGTCTCACCCGATCGAGGGGCGCTTCGCGATCGTCACGAACGCGGCGTGGGATGCGGTGGACGCCGAGCATGTGCGCGACGACATGCATGTGAGGCGGACGGCGAAATCGTGTGGTCCTGACGCCCTAGCGGCAGGTGTCTCTTCGCATTGCGCGGTGCGCGTTGTGAAGACGGTGACAAACAAGCCCAGTCTCACCGGGGAGAGCACGTATAAGCCGTAACCCATCGCGCAGGGAAAGCCGGGTTGTTTCCGGTTACACCTGTGGTCCTACCTCCCGCGTTTTTTATTACGCGGGACCCATGGGTGCGATCGGCACCCGGCTTTCCCTGCGCCCTCTGCTTCCAGAGCGGCGAAACGAAAAGCAAAGCTCGGACAGATCATGTCGCGAGAATGCGGTTGTTTGACTAACAGACCGCGCAACACATTCAGTGTCGTCCCTGCGAAAGCAGGGACCCATACGCCGCGGCGGATGTCGTGAACAGAGCTCGTCATTCCAGCGAAGCACACCAATCAACGCTTGTGGTTATGGGTCCCTGCTTTCGCAGGGACGACAGCGAGGATGAGGCGATAGCGCTGCCTCTCTCACGACCCGATCCGCACCACCATCTTGCCGAGCGCGGCGCGGGTCTGCATGGTGGTGAAGGCCGCGCGAAAGTCCTCGAACGCGAACACCTTGCCGACCACGGGCGTCAGCCGGCCATCGTTCAGCCATGCCGACAATTGCGCCATTACGCGCGCCTGCGCTTCAGGCTCGCGGCGCGCGATCTGGGCGGCATCGACGCCGATCAGGAGGCCGCCCTTGAGGAGCGGCAGATTGAACGGCAGCGCGGGGATGTTGCCGGCCGCGAAGCCGACCACGACATGGCGGCCGTTCCAGGCGATCGAGCGGAACGCCTGCAGCGAGACCTCGCCGCCGACCGGATCGAAGATCACGTCGGGGCCATGGCCGCCGGTCGCGTCCTTCAGCGCGTCGCGCCAGTCGGGCTTCGTGTAGTCGACGACCGCGTCGGCACCGAAGCTTGCGGCGAAGTGGCGCTTCTCCTCCGTCGAGGCCGCGGCGACGACGCGCGCGCCGAGCAGCTTGCTGACTTGAATGGCGGCGATGCCGGTGCCGCCGGCGGCGCCGAGCACCAGCAACTGCTCGCCGGCCTTGAGCGAGCCGCGCTCGCCGAGCGCATAGAGCGCGGTGAGGTAATTGGTGCGAAAGGCCGCGGCGGCCTCCATCGAGAGCCCGTCGGGCATGATCTCGACGGCGTCGGGCGGCACCACGATGTGCTCGGCCAGTGCGCCCGAGCGCGCCGCGCCCATCACCCGCATGCCCGGCGCGATGCCGGCGACGTCGCCTGCGACCGCATCGACCACGCCGGCGAATTCCGCGCCCGGCGTGAAGGGCAGCGCATCCTTGGTCTGGTAGCGGCCCTCGACCTTCAGCCCATCGACGAAGCCGATGCTCGCGGCGTGGACCCGGACTCGGATCTGTCCGGGGCCGGGTTCGGGGGTGCCGATCTCCCTCAGCTCGATCTGATCGATGGGTGCGTATTGCTCGACGACGACCGCCTTCATCCTGTCCTGCTCATTGGTTGGTTTCCTCGCGGGCCTTTTCCGTTCCGATTGAATCGGAACGGGGCCCTGGTTTCTTGTGTTGACGCGTTCTCTTCACGCGAGCCGGTAGCCAGTTCGCGCAAAAACGCTTCCGGCAATCCTATCCCATGTCCGTTGTTCTACGGGGAGGGGTTTTGTGCATGCGACGGCAGGCTCGCTTGCGGAAAGCCAGCATCTTCAACGACATCGCGAAAAGACCGGCGTTTACCCGTTGTTATCCCTACCAAATTCGGTAACGCGTCCTTAATCGCGTTAACGTTAGGGTTTTCCACGCGGCCCGCCTTGGGCTGCGCGCCGTCCAGGACGGGCAGGTTGCGTACGCGTTGGAGTCTCCTATGGATATCATGACTGGCGCCGGGCTGTTGGCTGGCATCATCGTCATCGCGGTGATGATGTTCATGGGCGGCGACCTGCACATGTTCATCTCCGAACACGCCATGATCATCATCTTCGGCGGCTCGATCGCAGCGACGATGATCCGTTTTCCGCTCGGCGTGATGCTGCACGGCCTGCCGCTCGGCGCCAAATTCGCCTTCACCATGAGCCGGCTGTCCGCGCGCGACCTCGTCGACGAGCTCGCCCGCATCGCCGAGATCGCCCGCAAGCAGGGGCCGGTCGGCCTGGAAAAGGTCGAGACCGACGAGCCGTTCCTCGCCAAGGGCATCCGCTACGTCGCCGACGGTTACGACCTCGAATTCATCCGCGACAACATGGAACGCGACCGCGACAACTTCCTGATGCACCTCGACGAGGGCAGCAAGATCTATCGCGCGATCGGCGACTGCGCGCCGGCGTTCGGCATGATCGGCACGCTGATCGGCATGGTGCAGATGTTCGCCAACATGACCGACCCCTCCAAGCTCGGCCCGTTCATGGCGACCGCGCTGCTCGCGACGCTGTACGGCGCGCTGGTCGCCAATTTGTTCTGCCTGCCGATCGCCGACAAGCTGCATGGCAAGCTGCTCGACGAGGAGACCAACCGCACGCTGATCATCGACGGCATCCTGATGATCCGCGACTCCAAGAGCCCCGCGCTGGTGCGCGAGATGCTGCTGGCCTATCTGCCGGAGAAGCATCGCCAGGAGGAAGGCGAGCCGGTTCCGGCCTGACCGGACCGCGCTTTCGGGAAACGCAGCGATGGCCAAGAAAAAGCGCGGCGACGCCCATACCGGAGGTCACGGCTGGTTCGTGACCTTCGCCGACCTGATGGGCCTGATGATGAGCTTCTTCGTGATGCTCGTCGCGTTCTCCACCATGGACAACAACAAGCTGAAGATCGTCGCCGGCTCGATGCGCGATGCTTTTGGCGTGCAGACCAATGTGCGCTATTCCGGCATCGTCGAATCCGACGGCCTGCCGACCCGGCCGAAGCTGAAGAACGTCGAGCACATCTCGCCGGAGGAGTCTTCGGCCAATCCGACGCCGGACGAGAAGGAGCGCAGCCAGATCAACGGCGCGCGGCTGAAGATCGACCGCGAATTCGCGCTCGCCTCGGCCTCGCTCCGCCAGGCGCTGCAGGACATGCCGGAGCTGACCGAGATCTCCAAGAACATCATGTTCGAGGAGACCAAGGAGGGGCTCAACCTCGAGATCGTCGACCAGGACGGCCGCTCGATGTTCGCCGACGGTTCAAGGGAGCCGTATGACCGCACCCGCCGGCTGATCCAGAAGCTGGCCGCGCCGCTGAAAGCGACGCCGCTGCGGGTCGCGATCGTGGGGCATACGGCCGCAGGCTTCGTGCCGGCGCGCAGCGATTATGACGGCTTCGACCTGTCCGCGGACCGCGCCAACGCGGTGCGGCAGATCCTGGAGCGGGAAGGGCTGCCGCCGTCGCATATTTTCGCGGTTTCCGGCAAGGCGGACGGCCAGCCGCTGTTTCCCGACGATCCGACGCTGCCGGCCAACCGTCGCGTGACCATCACGTTGATGCGGGAAAATCCGCCACTGCCGCCGGATCTGAAGCCGTAGCTCTGGGTTACCATACTACCGTCGACTACCATTGTTGCGCGGTTGACACGCGGAGCGGAAGCGTCGATAGCCGCGCGGATCAAATCAACCGATCGGGCGTTCCAACCTCGCCATGGCTGTCAGCGTCTCATCTACCGAAGCTCAGGAAGGGCAACCCACCTCCAGCTTCTGGGCCCTGACACTCGGCAGCATCGGGGTGGTGTTCGGCGATATCGGAACTTCGCCGCTCTACGCATTCCGCGAGGCGGTCGGCGGCGCCGCGCACGGCCAGCCGGTCACCCGCATCATGGTGCTGGGCGTGCTCAGCCTGATCCTGTGGGCGCTGTTCACCGTCGTCACCGCGAAATACGTGCTGCTGCTGCTGCGCGCCGACAACAATGGCGAGGGCGGCACGCTCTCGCTGATGGCGCTCGGCCAGCGCGCGATCGGACGGCGCAGCTGGCCGCTGCTCGCGCTCGGCGTGGTCGGCGCCTCGATGTTCATCGGCGATTCCATGATCACGCCGGCGATCTCGGTGCTGTCGGCGGTCGAAGGCCTCAAGCTCGCCACCCCGCATCTCGAGCACTATGTGGTGCCGCTGACGATCCTGATCCTGGTCGTGCTGTTCTCGGTGCAGAGTTCTGGTACCGCGCGCGTCGCTTCCGCCTTCGGTCCGGTGATGGTGGTGTGGTTCGCCTCGCTGGCGGTGATGGGGCTCGTCCACATCATGGACGACCCGTCGGTGCTGGCGGCGATCAATCCCTATTACGCGCTCCAGTTCATGCTGACCCACGGCACCATCGGCCTGGTGACGTTGGGCGCGGTGTTCCTCGCGGTGACCGGCGGCGAGGCGCTGTATGCCGATCTCGGGCATTTCGGCCGCAAGCCGATCCAGTCCGGCTGGCTGTTCTTCGTGCTGCCCTCACTGCTGCTGAACTATTTCGGGCAGGGCGCGCTGGTGCTGTCCGATCCCAGCGCGATCGAGAACTCGTTCTACCGCATGGTGCCCGACGTGCTGCTGCTGCCGCTGGTCGGGCTCGCCACCGCCGCGACGGTGATCGCGAGCCAGGCGGTCATCACCGGCGCCTATTCGCTGATCAGCCAGGCGGTGCAGCTCGGGCTCTTGCCGCGCTTCGAGGTCCGCTACACCTCGGAGACCCATGCCGGCCAGATCTATCTGCCGCGCGTCAACCGGCTGCTGCTGATCGGCGTGCTGCTGCTGGTGCTGCTATTCCGCACCTCGAGCGGGCTTGCGTCGGCCTATGGCATCGCCGTCTCCACCACCATGGTCGCCGACGGCATCATGGGCTTCATCGTGATCTGGAAGCTGTGGAACTGGCGCGTGGCGTCGGCGGCGGCTTTGATCCTGCCGTTCGTGATCGTCGACATGACCTTCTTCAGCGCCAATCTCCTGAAGCTGTTCGAGGGCGCCTGGGTGCCGCTGCTGTTCGGCGCCGTCATGGCGACGATGATCTGGACCTGGCGCCGCGGCGCCGCCATCCTGGTCGCCAAGACCCGACGCATCGAGGTGCCGCTGCGCGACCTGATCCACAGTCTGGAGAAGCGGCCGCCGCATATCGTCAAGGGCACCGCGGTGTTCCTGACCAGCGATCCCAGTTTCGTGCCGACCGCGCTGCTGCACAATCTCAAGCACAACAAGGTGCTGCACGAGCACAATGTGATCCTGACCATCGAGACCGCACCGACGCCGCGCGTCGATCTGTCCGAGCGCGTCACCATGGAGAAGGTGAGCGACAAGTTCACCGCGGTGCGCCTGCGCTTCGGTTACATGGAATCGCCGAACGTGCCGAAGGCGCTGGCGGTCGCGCGCAAGCTCGGCTGGCAGTTCGACATCATGGCGACCTCGTTCTTCGTGTCGCGCCGCTCGCTGAAGCCGTCGGCCCAGTCCGGGATGCCGCAATGGCAGGACCATCTGTTCATCGCGATGAGCCGGTCCGCCAATGATGCCACCGACTATTTCCAGATCCCGACCGGCCGGGTGGTTGAAGTGGGTACCCAGGTAACTATCTGATCCGGCGCAGGATTCTGATGTTGATCGACCGTGATCCATGCGTGATCTGCATGGCGGAGGCCTGAATCCGGGCTAACCTATGCATTCCTGCCGGGAGTATAGCGCTGCGACCCGGCATTGTGCGGTGCGGCAGAAGACAGAGGCACGGCTTCCCCATGTCATCCGAGAGTGCGATCACCGCGGCGGAAATGCCGGCGGCAAACGGCAATGGCGAGGCGCATTCCACCGCCACCTTCAAGGCCCTGATGCTCGGCAGCATCGGTGTCGTCTATGGCGACATCGGCACCAGCCCGCTCTACGCGCTGCGCGAAGCCGTCGCGGCGGCCGCCGGCGGCGAGGGCGCGGTGACGGCGCATGCGGTGCTCGGCGTGCTCTCGCTGATCCTCTGGGCGCTGATCATCGTCGTCACGCTGAAATACGTCGTGATCCTGCTGCGCGCCGACAACAATGGCGAGGGCGGCACACTGGCGCTGATGGCGCTGGCGCAGCGCGCGGCGACCAAGGGCGGCGCCGCGATCGTGCTGCTCGGCATCATCAGTGGCGCGCTGTTCTATGGCGACGCCGTCATCACGCCGGCGCTCTCGGTGCTGTCGGCAATCGAAGGCATTAAGCTCGTCACCTCGACATTCGATCCCTATGTCGTCCCGCTCACGGTGGTGATCCTGGTCGTGCTGTTCGCGGTGCAGTCGCGCGGCACCGCGCGCGTCGCGGCCTTCTTCGGGCCGGTGATGTGCGTCTGGTTCGCCGTGATCGCGGTCGCGGCGCTGCCGCAGATCGTGCGGCATCCCGAAGTGCTGTACGCGCTCAATCCGATCCTCGCGGTGTCGTTCATGCTGCATCACGGCGTGATCGGCTTCATCACGCTCGGTGCGGTCTTCCTCGCCGTGACTGGCGCCGAGGCGCTCTATGCCGACCTCGGCCATTTCGGCAAACGCCCGATCCAGACCGCGTGGCTGTTCATCGTGCTGCCGTCGCTGGCGTTGAACTATCTGGGGCAGGGCGCGCTCTTGATCGGCAATCCCAAGGGCATCGAGAACCCGTTCTTCCTGATGTTCCCGGACTGGGCCCTGATCCCGATGGTCGCGCTGGCGACCATGGCGACCGTGATCGCGAGCCAGGCGGTCATCACCGGTGCCTATTCGCTGACGCGGCAGGCGATCCAGCTCGGCCTGTTGCCGCGGTTCGAGATCCGCCACACCTCGGAAGCGCATTCCGGGCAGATCTACATGCCGCGCATCAACCGTTTCCTGTTCATCGCGGTCATCGTGCTGGTGCTGATGTTCCGCTCGTCGAGCGCGCTGGCCTCGGCCTACGGCATCTCGGTGACCGGCACCATGGTGGTGACGGCGATGATGGGTTTTGTCGTGATCTGGAAGGTCTGGCGCTGGTCGCCGATCGCGGCCGCCGCGCTGGTCGCGCCGTTCCTGTTCCTGGACATCACCTTCCTGGCCGCCAACCTGCTCAAGGTGTTCGAGGGCGGCTGGGTGCCGCTCGCGCTTGGCGGTGCGATGATCGTGGTGATGTACACCTGGCGGCGCGGCAGCCGGCTGTTGTTCGAGAAATCGCGCAAGCTGGAATTCCCGCTCGCCGATCTCGTCGCGATGCTGGAGAAGCGGCCGCCGCAGCGCGTCACCGGCACCGCGGTGTTCCTGACCAGCGACCCCGTCAGCGCGCCGACCGCGCTGATGCACAGCCTCAAGCACTACAAGGTGCTGCACGAGAAGAACGTCATCCTGACCATCGAGACGGCGCCGACGCCGCGCATCGATCCGTCCGAGCGGGTGCGGATGGAGCAGCTGAGCGAGACCTTCTCCAAGGTTACGCTGAAGTTCGGCTTCATGGAGCAACCTAACGTGCCGAAGACGCTGGCGATCGCCCGCAAGCTCGGTTGGCAGTTCGACATCATGTCGACCTCGTTCTTTCTGTCCCGCCGTGCCCTGAAGCCGGCGGCGCATTCGGGCATGCCGAGCTGGCAGGACCATCTGTTCATCGCGCTGAGCCGCTCCTCGAACGACGCCACCGACTATTTCCAGATCCCGACCGGGCGGGTGGTCGAGGTCGGCACGCAGGTCACGATCTAGCGGTCCTGCCAGTCACGTCCTGCAAGTCATCTAACCCGTTTCGGACGCTTGATTTTCTCTGCGCAAGAGGCGACTTTGCGGGCCGGAACGGCGGGCCGCGCGACGCTCGCCAAGCTGATATCGGGAGGATATTTCCGTGGCGGACCACAAGGTGGAAGATTTGTTTCCGGACGAGGTGTCGAACGGCATAGCGGAAGGCCGCTATCTGCTGGTCGACGTCCGTGAGCCAAACGAGGTCGCCGTCGAGGCCTATCCCGATGGCGTCGTCGTGCCGCTGTCGACGTTCGATCCGGCGGCGATTCCCGATCCGCAGGGCAAGCAGGTGGTGTTCGCCTGCCGCTCCGGCAAGCGCTCGGTGACGGCCTCGCTGGCCGCCCAGGCCGGGGGCCTGCCCTACGACAAGCATCTGGCGGGCGGCATCATCGGCTGGAAGGCGGCGGGACTGCCGACCAAGACCGGCGGCTGATCCCCTGACATGACCTCCATGAACAAGGTCTTTGCGGACCTTCCCGTCACCATCTTCGAGGCGATGTCGCAGGCCGCGCGCGACAACAACGCCATCAATCTCGGCCAGGGCTTTCCCGACGATCCCGGTCCGGAGGACATCCGCCGCGCCGCCGCGGACGCGTCGATCAATGGCTACAATCAATATCCGTCGATGATGGGCATCCCGGAGCTCCGTCGGGCGATCGCATCGCATTACGGCCACTGGCACGGGCTCAAGCTCGATCCGATGACCGAGGTGATGGTCACCTCGGGCGGCACCGAGGCGCTGACCTCCTCGATCCTCTCCGTGGTCGAGCCCGGTGACGAGGTGGTGTGCTTCCAGCCGGTCTATGATTCCTATCTGCCGATCATCCGCCAGGCCGGCGGCATTCCGCGGCTGCTGCGGCTCGAACCGCCGGAGTGGCGGCTGAGCGAGGAGATGCTGCGCAGCGTCTTCAATCACAAGACGAAGGCGGTGCTCTTCAACAATCCGCTCAATCCGGCGGCGGTGGTCTATCCGCGCGAGGACCTCGAACTGCTGGCGCGGTTCTGCCAGGAATTCGACGTGGTCGCGATCTGCGACGAGGTCTGGGAACACGTGGTGTTCGACGGCCGCGAGCACATCCCGCTGATCACGATCCCGGGCATGCGCGACCGCACCATCAAGGTCGGCAGCGCCGGCAAGATCTTCTCGCTGACCGGATGGAAGATCGGCTTCGTCTGCGCCGCGCCGCCGCTGCTGCGCGTCGCTGCGAAGGTGCACCAGTTCCTCACCTTCACGACGGCCCCCAATTTGCAAGCGGCGGTGGCATATGGGCTTGGCAAGCCCGACGACTATTTCCTCGACATGCGCAACGACATGGCGCGGAGCCGTGACCGCCTGACCAAGGGATTGGAGAGCATCGGCTTTCCGGTGCTGAAGTCGCAGGGGACCTACTTCCTCACCGTGGACCTGTCGCCGCTCGGGCTCAACGAGACCGATGCCGAGTTCTGCTGGCGGATCGTGCAGGACTACAAGGTTGCGGCGATCCCGGTCTCCGCGTTCTACGAGCAGGATGCAGTGACGTCGGTCGTGCGCTTTTGTTTTGCCAAGAAAGACTCGACGCTCGACGCCGCGCTGGAGCGGTTGTCGGACGCTGTTCACCGCCGCAAGAGGTAGGCCAGAATGCGAGAGCAGAACCGTCGTCTCGTCAGCTTCGTCGGCGCGGTCGCGACGGTCCTGCTGCTCTCGGCCTCCGCCGACGCCGAGGAGCGCACGGTCAACTTCTACAACTGGTCGAACTACATGGCGCCGGGAGTCCTCGAGGACTTCACCAAGGAAACCGGCATCAAGGTCGTCTACGACACGTTCGACGCCAACGAGACGCTGGAGACGCGGCTGCTCGCCGGCAAGTCGGGCTATGACGTCGTGGTGCCGACCGGCTACTTCCTCCAGCGCCAGATCACCGCGAAGGTATTCCTCAAGCTGGACAAGTCGAAGCTGCCGAACCTCGCTAATGCATGGCCCGTGGTGACGGAGCAGCTTGCGACTTACGATCCCGGCAATAGCTACGGCGCCAACTACATGTGGGGCACCACCGGCATCGGCTACAACGTCAAGATCGCGGAGAAGATTCTCGGTCCCGACGCGAAGATCGACAGCTGGGACATGGTGTTCAAGCCGGAGAACCTCGCCAAATTCAAGGATTGCGGCATCCACATGCTGGATTCCGCGGACGACATCCTGCCGGCGGCGCTGAGCTATCTTGGCCTCGATCCGAACTCGACCAAGCAGGTCGACCTCGAGAAGGCCGCCGATCTCGTCATCAAGATCCGGCCCTATGTGCGCAAATTCCACTCGTCCGAATATCTCAGCGCGCTGGCCTCGGGCGAAATCTGCTTCGTGGTCGGATGGTCGGGCGACATCATGCAGGCGCGCAGCCGGGCGGCGGAAGCCAACACCGGCGTCGAGATCGGTTACACGATCCCGAAGGAGGGCGCGCAGATGTTCTTCGACAATCTCGCGATTCCGTCGGACGCGAAGAACGTTGCTGAGGCCTATGAGCTGATCAACTACCTCTACCGTCCCGAGGTCGCGGCGAAGAACTCGAACTTCCTGTCCTACGCCAACGGCAATCTGGCGAGCCAGAAGCTGATCGATCCGAAGATCTTCACCGACAAGAATATCTATCCCGACGAGGCGATGCAGAAGAAGCTGTTCGTGATCACCGCGCGCGATCCGGCGACGCAGCGGATCATCAACCGGCTGTGGACGAGGGTGAAGACCGGGAAATGACGCGACGCGTCAGTCCGGGATGGTGCGTCAGCACCAGACCTGAGATGCGCAATTGCGCATCGGGGAATCTCGAGATTCTCGGTGCTCAATTGCGCACCTGAGGGTTCGATGCTTCGCATCGCCCCGGAATGACAAGTCGGATGAGCCTATCGCCAGCGCCGGTGCAGCCAGAGCCACTGATCCGGATATTCGCGGACCCAGCCCTCGACGACGTCGGTGATCGCCTGCATCGTGCCCTGGATATCGATCTGGCCGGATGCGTCGAACACCGGCTTGATTTCCTCGGTGACCTCGCCGCGGAAGCGGCCGTCGGGCAGGCGGATGATCCGCGTGCCGTGGATGGGGCAATCGATCTGCCGGCGCAGGCGCGCCAGCAGCGGATTCGCCGTGGTCTTGCGGCCGAAGAAGGTGACGGGAACGCCGTTGGTCAAATACTGATCGACCAGCATCGCGACGTGCTGGCCGTTCTTCAGCGCCTGCGCCAGCTTGAGCGGCGCGTCGCGGCCGGCCGGGACCAACGTGCCCAGGTTGACTGCTCGGATGCGCTCGATGGCGCGGTCGGCGGCTTCGATGTTCGGCCGCCGAAACAGGATGGTGGCGTCGAGCCCATGCGCTGCGGCGGCAATTGGAGAGAGCTCCCAGTTGCCGAGATGTGCGGCGAAGAACAGTGCCGGCTTGCCGTCGTCGCGCAACTGATCGAACAGCTGCTTGCTGCGCGCCGAGAATTCGACGCGACCCGGCTTGTCGGGATTCTGGGGATCGTGGTCCCAGATGCGGTCGATGTGCGCGAATTCAGCGCCGATGCGTCCGAGGTTGTGCCAGACGCCGGTCAGGATCTCCTCGATCTCCTCCGGTGACTTTTCCGGGAAGGCGGCCTTGAGGTTCTCGCGGCCGATGCGATCCTCGCGCAGCCGGCGGCCGATGAAATGCGCGGCGCGGCCGAAGAACCTTGCGGTCTTCTCGGGATCGAAATAGCGCGTTGTACGCAGCAGGCCGATCGTCAGCCCGCCGATCGCCGCGTCGGTCACGGGCTTCGCGGCGTCACGCAGGTGCGCCCTGGTGCGAAGGAGCAGGCGTTTCATCTGATGAGGCGAGGGCGCTAGGCCGGCTCGCGCGTCAGGATCAGTGAGGCGTTCTGCCCGCCGAACCCGAACGAGTTCGACATCACGGCGGTCACCTTGGCATCGCGCGCCTTGTTGCCGACCACGTCGAACGGGATCGCGGGATCAGGCACCTCGTAGTTGATCGTCGGCGGAATCCGCTGATGCTCGAGCGTGAGCAGCGAGAAGATCGCCTCGACTGCACCGGCGGCCGAGATGGTGTGGCCGACCATCGACTTGTTCGACGACACCGGAATGTTTTTGGTGTGTTCGCCAAACACGGCCGACGTCGCAAGATACTCCATCTTGTCGTTTTCCGGCGTCGAGGTCCCGTGCGCGTTGATATGATCGATTTGCTCGGGCTCCATTCCGGCATCGGCGAGTGTCTTGCGCACGCAGCCGATCGCCGGCTTGCCGTCCGGGGCCGAGCGGGTGCGATGGAAGGAATCGGTGAGCTCGCCGCAGCCGGCGACGACGCCGAGGATGCGCGCGCCGCGGGCCATCGCGGCCTCGTAGCTCTCGAGCACCAGCGCGCCGGCGCCTTCGGCCATCACGAAGCCGTCGCGGTTCTTCGAGAACGGCTTTGAGGCGGCTTGCGGCGGATCGTTCTGGGTGGAGAGAGCCGACAGCAGCGAGAAGCGCACCATGGCTTCCGGGTTAACCGAGCCGTCGGTTGCGACGCACAGCGTCGCATCGGTTTCGCCGCGGCGGATCGCCTCGACGCCAAGCTGGATCGCGGTCGCACCGGACGCGCAAGCCGTCGACAGCGAAATCGGGGACCCTTTGGTACCGAAGGTCTCGGCGAGGTTGAGCGCGACGGAGCCGAAGGTGAAGCGCCGGTGAAAGTGCGCGAACTTCCCGCCACTGCAGGTCGCCAGGTATTCGATGATTCCAAAGTCCTTGGTCGGGACCTCGCGCGCGACCTCGAGCCGCTGCGGCCACTCGGTCTCGATCGGGGCGACTGCCAGAAACAGCGGGCCGGGAAAGTCGCCCTTGCTGCCGATGCCGGCTTGCTCGAGCGCTTCTTCGGTCGCGATCTCCGCCAGACGCTGCGACAGGCTGGTCGAGGAGAATGGGTCGACGGTGACGAAATCGACGGCGCCGGCCATCGTCGTCTTCATACTGTCGAGCGGGAACCGTGTCACGGTCTTGATGCCGGACTCACCCGCGGTGAGGCGCTTCCAATTGTCGGTCTTGCCGCCGCCGAGCGACGTCACGATTCCCATGCCGGTCACGACGACGATCGGTCGGCCGAATTTATCGCGTGGTGCTGTCATGGTGTCCCCGTCGGTGCTTGCGCCGAATTACTTGACGGCCTCGACCAGTGCCATGCCTTCGCCCTGCCAGTGGCCGACCCCCAACACGACAATCTGGGTTGGCGCTTCGGTCTTTTCAACCTCCAGCCCGGTCGGGTCGTTGGCCGGATAGAGCGCGCCGCGCGAAATCGAGAGCGCTGCCAGCGCGAGCCCGAGCGGGAACTGCGCCTCCATGGTGTGGCCAAAGGTCGTTCCGGTGGCGCGGACGGCAAAGCCGGCATGCTGGCTGAGGAATGCACGCTCTTCAGCGGTCGCAGGCTCGGCGCCGGTCGCGCCCGTGATCAGGATACCGTCGTCGCCGCTGACGCCGAGCTGCGGCCACAACGCCTGCAGCGATTTCGTCACGGCGCCCGGCTCCTTGCGTCGGGCAAGGTCGGCGACCACCTTGGTCAGCTTGGCGTACGGCTTTGCGCCGCGGGCCTCGGCATGTTCGCGCGATTCCATCACGAGGAAGGCGCCGGCGGAGCCAATGGCAAAGCCCGGGTTGTTCCTGCGGGCCCAGACCGAGCTATGCTGGTCCTTGAGGGCGAGATCGCCGAATGCATAAAGCATCAAGAGGTCGCCGCGATCGCCGTTATGAGCGGCACCGACCAAGGCGATGTCACTCTGGCCGGCTCCAATGCGCGCGACCGCGATCCGTGCCGCGTCGATGCTCGAGGCTTCCTCGCCCATGAAGGTGCGGGAGGTCCCGCACACGCCGTGAACGATCGCGATGTTGCCGGCGAGCAGGTTGGAGAGCTGCGCCAGGAACAGCGTCGGGCGCAGCTCGTTCATCAGCTTCTCGTTGAGCAGGGCGGGCGGCAGCTTGCCCTGCGCATCGGCGTTCATGATCGCCAGGTCGACATTGAGGTCACGCTCGCCGCCACCGGCTGCGATGATCATGTCCATCCGCGACAGGATTTCCTGATTGCCTTTGACGCCGGCGGAATCGAGCGCCAGCCCGGCGGCATAGGTACCGATCCGCTGCCACGTCTCCATCTGACGCTGATCGCCCTTCTTCGGGATCTGGGCGTCGAAGCTGACGGGGGCGATCGGATGGATCACGTATGGCGCGAGCCGCTTCTCGTCGGCATTGACGCGCCGGGCGCCGAGCGCCTCCCAATGCGCATCCAGCCCTTCGCCAAGCGAGGAGAGCAGGCCTACGCCGGTGATCCAGACTTCCTTCTCAGCCATGACTCATTGCCTGCTGCGGAAACCCGATCTTGGTGGCCATCGCATCCATGTGCACGCGCAAGTCCGGGCTGGGGAAGGGGATATGACGGAAGGTCAGCTCGGCATTGCACTTGAGCTCCTTGCCGACGCGAACCTTCGCCGAGGTGACGGCGAAGCCTGAACCTTCGTGCTCGATCTTGGCCTCGATGGTCAGGAGCGAACCCGGGCTGACGAAGCCGCGCATCTTGGCTTCCTTGACCATGGCGAGGAAGGGCATGCGCTCGAACTTGGTCAGACCGAGGATCAGCCAGCCCGAGCTCTGGGCCATTGCTTCGGTCAGCAGCACGCCGGGCATGATCGGATAGCCCGGGAAGTGCCCCGCGAACACCGAATGGCTGTCGGGCGGGACATCCGCCTCGACGACAATGGTCCTTGCGTCGAGGTTGAGGTCGACGATCCGATCGATCAGCTGAAAGATCTCGAGCTGCATGATGGGCGATTACGAGCCCGTGCCCGTGCCCGCGTTCTTGGCTGCAACCAGCTCGTCGATGCGGTCGGCGAGATTCTTCAACACGAAATACTGCTCCGTCGTGGCCTTGCCGTCGTTGACCTCTTGGGTCCACTTTTCGAGCGGCATTTTGATCCCAAAGGCCTTGTCGATGGCAAACGCGATGTCGAGGAAGTCGAGGCTGTCGATCCCCAGATCGTCGATCGCGTGGCTCTCCGGCTTGATCGTGTCGCGCGGGATGTCGCAGGTCTCCGCGATAATGTTGGCGATCTGCTCGAATGTGGAGGACATCATTAAGCCTTTGATATATTGAAGGTAATTCCGGGTCGGCTCAGAGGAGGCGGGCGCGTTGCCCCGGAATGCCCGATTGCTGGTGCCGGAGTCGTGTGCCCGTATATCGGAGCAGGGCCGTTAGTTCAATGGAGCTTGGCCGGCCTCGCAAGGACGGTTTTTGGGCAGGGTTCCGGCCAGCCTAGCTGCGCGGCATCACCGTAATCTTCGCGCAATCCCGGCGGCCCATCAGCACGCAATCCTGGGTCTTGCGCAAATCGGCGATGCTCATGGCAAGCCAGATGCCGATCGCGGTGAGCGCCACCGTGAAGGCGAAGGCGGCGATGTTGGCGAGCATGCGCTGGCGGAAATCGTCCGGCTCCTCGCGCGGCTTCTCATAGCGAGAGAGATCGTTGGCAACGGAAGCCGGGCGAGTCGATCGGAGCGGTTCCTCGCGCTTGCCGGGCGGCTGCGCCGAGGTACGCGGCCGGAATTTGAGCACCACGTGCTCCGCATCCGAGGAAATTGGCCGCTGCGTCTTCACTGTTGTCAGTCCGGTCGCGTCGCCGGTTATGTTTAGCATGTTCGCTGCACTTCACACCTAAAATCTTGGTGCGCGCAGAGGTGGTATTCATGCTTCGATCACCTCCAGGAGCTGGCTTGCCGTCGAGGTGACTGCTGCGGTGCGCGGGATGCTCGGCATTGCGATGACGAGGCCGATGTCGACACACGCGTTCGACCTTCGCGCATGCACAGTTTGCGCTGCAACGCCGTCACGGAGGTTGAGGCTGCGCGCCCGGGCATCGGCAGCCTGCGCATTGACAGCCGAGGCCGAGGCATCCGGCCGTCGGCCCCACCGCTTCGTGAAGCCATTCCGGCACACCGGACTCTTTCACCCGCCTGCGGGCTCATGACATAGTGGAACCCGTTCCGGAGTGCCGGTCAAAAGGGAGCATAAATCATGGCCCACACGCGCGAGCCTTACGTGAAACCGGTCCCGATCATGTCGCTGCGGCCGACCCAGATGACGGTCGGCATGCAGGAGGTGACGGAGAAGCGGAAGCGCTGGCGCGAGCACAAGTCGGACAAGAAGCGCGCCGAACTGCTGGGCAAGCACATGATCCCGGTCGTCCATGGTCCCGACGATCGCTACTACGTGGTCGATCACCATCACATGGCGCGTGCGCTGCACGAGGAGGGCGTCAAGGACATCCTGGTCACGGTGATCGGCGATCTCACGATGGTCGAGCGCGACGTGTTCTGGGGCGTGATGGACAACAAGCGCTGGGTCTATCCCTACGATTCCAAGGGCGAGCGCCGCCACTTCAAGGACATTCCGAAATCGATCAAGGATCTCAGGGACGATCCGTTCCGCAGCCTCGCCGGCGAGATGCGCCGGGCGGGCGGTTTCGCCAAGGACACGACGCCGTTCAGCGAATTCCTGTGGGCCGATTTCCTGCGCCGCCACATCCCGCGCAAGACGGTGGAGAACAATTTCGCCAAGGCGCTGGAGAAGGGACTGGCGCTCGGCCGCAGCAAGGACGCGGTCTATTTGCCCGGCTGGTGCGGGCCGGCATCCGACGACTGATCTGCCGCGGCCTCCGGCCTGTGCTGATCCTCCTTGCCACCGAGCGCGTGGTGCAGCCACCGCTCGGTCCGCTTGCCGAAGGTCAACAGCAGGAACGCCAGCGCGACGGCGGTGACGACGATCGGCCAGTGTCCGGCGCCGCAGACGATGCCGACGCAAGCGGCGAAGAATGCGCATGCGGCGCTGGTCAGGCCGCGGACCTGGAAGCGGTCGCCCTGCCGCACGATCACGCCGGCGCCGAGAAATCCGATGCCGGTCAGCACGCCCTGGATCACGCGGCTCACCGCGTCGGTGAACTTGCCGGGCTCGACGGCCTGCAATGCCAACAGCACGACCATCGCCGTCGAAAGGCTGACGAGACCCAGCGTCTTCAGGCCGATCGGCTTGCCGCGCAGGTCGCGGTCGAGCCCGATCGCGCAGCCGGCGAGGGTGGCGGCGCCGAGACGCAGGATGATCTCGCTCCAGTCCGCCAAGGCGTCCTCTATTTCGGCTGCCGGCCGAGCATGTAGAACTCGCCGTTCGGCCGCATGCCGGTGACGTTGGCGAGCCGGTTCGACAGCGCGAAGAACGCCGCAACCGCGGCGATGTCCCAGACGTCGTCGTCGCTGAAGCCGTGGGCGGCAAGTGCGGCGAAGTCCGCCTCCGAGACTTCCTCGGCCGCGCGGCTCACCTTCATGGCGAAGTCGAGCATCGCGCGCTGCCGCGGCGTGATGTCGGCCTTGCGGTAGTTGACCGCGATCTGGTCGGCGATCTCGGGATTCTTGGCGCGGATGCGCAGGATCGCGCCGTGGGCGATCACGCAATACTGGCACTGGTTGGCGGCGCTGGTCGCCACCACGATCATCTCGCGCTCGGCCTTGGAGAGGCCGGAGTCCTTCTCCATCAGCGCGTCGTGATAGGCGAAGAAGGCGCGAAACTCGTCGGGGCGATAGGCCAGGGTGAGGAAGACGTTCGGCACGAAGCCGGATTTCTCCTGCACCGCCAGGATGCGGGCGCGGATATCCTCGGGGAGCTTGTCGAGAGCGGGCGTCGGGAAGCGTTTTGCGGTCGGCTGCGTCATGAGATGGTTCCGGCGTGCCGCCTGGGTGCGGCGTCACGCGAGACCATAGTGGATGACGGGTCGGGCGCAAGGCGCATCGTGCCTTGCCGCGACGATGCTAGCGCAGCGGCTTCTTCAGCAGCGAGAAGCGGTCCGGATCGAGGCCGAGCGAGGGCTGCAGCATCGGGGCCTCGGCCGGCGCCATGGTGCGCGCCGGCGCGGGAGAGTTGAAGTTGGCGTCGCTCGGGCTATCGCGATGCGAGGTGGCGCCGCGCCAGCGCTCCAGCACGGCGCTGACGAAATGCATGTCATGGCCGGCGGTGACCGACGGCACCGTGGCGATGGTGGCCTCGCCGCGCGGCAGCTGGTGCGGCGGCACCTCCTTGAAGCGCAGCCGGGTCGGCAGCGCCACGCCTTCGCCGAACGCCAGCACCTCGCGGGTGCCGAGCGAGGGCACGAAGGACAGCAGGTTGGCGGCGGCGTCCGAGACCGCGGAGCGCAGCAGCGCCTGGTCGCGGTCGTTGGCGAGGCGCATCGTGAACAGCGTGTTGCACTGGGAGATGATGGTCGCGTCGAGTTCGGCCGGACGCTGGGTGATCAGGCCGAGATAGACGCCGTATTTGCGGCCTTCCTTGGCAATGCGCGACACCGCCTTGCGGGTCGGCCCGAAGCCGATATTGCGGTCGGCGGAGGCGTAGCGGTGCGCTTCCTCGCAGACGAACAGCATCGGCGAGACGCCGTCGCTCCACAGCCCGAAATCGAACGCCATGCGGCACAGCACCGACACCACGGAATCGACGACTTCGGCGGGGAAGCCGGCGAGCTGCATGATGGTCATCGGCTTGCCGTTGGCGGGCAGGCGGAACAGATGGCTGATCACCTCGGCCATGGTATCGCCGCCGACATTGGCATTGTCGAACATGAAGGCGTAGCGCGGATCGTTGCGCACCGCGTCGATGCGCGAGATCAGCTTGTGATAGATGATGCGCGAGGAGCGGTTCTCCAGCTTGCCCATGCGCTCGTCGATCAGCGAGATCAGGTCGACGAGGCGATAGGGCACCGGCGTATCGACGGTGTAGCCGACCTGCTTGGGGTCGATGCGCTTCAGCCCGAGACCGACCCGGTCGGAGTTCTGGTACTGGGTGTAGATGCCCTTCGCCATCGGAATCACTTCGGCGAGGATGTCGAGCTCCTCGGGCACGCCGGGCCGGCCGCCGAACAGCACGTCGACGATCTCTTCGAAGTTGAACAGCCAGAACGGCAGCTTCAGGTTTCGCGGGTTGAGCACCTGCGCGCGCTCGCCGAAGCAGCGGCCATATTCGTTGTGCACGTCGAGCAGGAAGATGCGCAGGTTCGGCCGCGACTTCAGGATCTCGTTGAGCAGCAGCGACACGCCGGTCGACTTGCCGACGCCGGTCGAGCCGAGCACCGCGAAGTGCTTGGAGAGCATCTCCTCGACGTCGACATAGGCGATCACAGAACGATCCTGCTGCAGCGTGCCGACATTGATCTGGTCCGAGCCGCTCGGCGCATAGACCGTGCGCAGCTCCTGGTTCGTGATCAGATCGGTGCTGTCGCCGATGGTCGGATAATGGGTGACGCCGCGCTGGAATTTCGGGCGGTCGCCGCCCAGGATCTCGCCGAGCAGGTCGACCGAGGCGGTCGCCATGTATTCGTCGGATGCCGGCAGGTTCTCGCACGTCACTTCGGTGATCATGGCGACGATGACCGAACTCGCGCAGCGGATACTGACGAACCGGCCGACCGTTGCTCGCATCTCTGAAAGTTGCATCTGGCCGCCCGCCAGCAGCCCAACCCGGGCCTGCGAGCCGCGCACAGAGATCACACGTCCGAAGGGTGTCACAGTTCCAGCCTGGCTCGTTCTCAAAATCTAAATGTCCGGACCAATATGCCCGCCCGGGATTGGAAAAACCGTTAAATCGCCGGGGTTCTGCATCGGCTAAATCT
Source organism: Bradyrhizobium sp. UFLA01-814 (assembly GCF_046718885.1). Classification (NCBI taxonomy): domain Bacteria; kingdom Pseudomonadati; phylum Pseudomonadota; class Alphaproteobacteria; order Hyphomicrobiales; family Nitrobacteraceae; genus Bradyrhizobium; species Bradyrhizobium sp. UFLA01-814. Next base: position 55,062 of record NZ_JAQOSR010000006.1, read on the forward strand.
ACACCTTCCCGGTGACGATTTGTTTCTATCGTGCCGCGAGATGACGCCCCGTCATGTGCATCGGCGGCGGATTCGTCGCTTTCCGGCACAGCCGCGTTTGTTTCCCGGTTTTTCCGTTAACGCGGGATTCACCATCTCCGAGGAGTGCATCGGCAGCTCCGTAGGTTTGCGGGGAATTGGGCTCGATTTGTCATGCGCTGTGGCCCGGTATCGCGTAACCGATTGCTAACTGCGAGTTGTAACGACCTTTCCATTTGTGCTGCGTAACGATGCCGCGCCCGGGAGAGATCAGCGTGCGCATCGAACATCGCAATTCAGGAAATGCCGATGCTGGCTCGACCAAGGGGCTGGCGTTCTGTGCCGGCCTGTTGGTCGGCAGCCTGCTCGGAAGCGCCACCGCGCAATGGAGCGAGCGCGAAGGCCTGCTGATGGCGGCATTCGCGATCATGGCCGTGATCGTCTTCCTGTTGCTCAAGCGGCACGAAATCTCCGACGAGCGGCTCGCCACCGAACGTCGCAATCTCATGACCGCCGTGAACAACATTCCGCAGGGCCTCGTGCTCTACGACGCGTCGGCGCGCATCATCATCTGCAACCGTCCCTACATCGAGATGTTCGGGCTTTCGCCCGACGTCGCCAAGCCCGGCTGCACCATGCACCGGCTGATCGCGCACAGGCAGGAGACCGGCTCGTTCGACGGCGATGTCGACGACTTCTGCGACGCCATCATGGGCAACGTGAAGCTTGGCCGCGCCACGCGTCAGCTGACGCAGGCGCCGGGCGGGCGCGCGATCGAGATCGTCAACAAGCCGCTGCCGGAAGGCGGCTGGGTGGCGACCATCCAGGATATCACGGAGCGCACGCGCACCGAGAACAGGATCGCCCACATGGCGCACTATGATGCGCTGACCGACCTGCCGAACCGCGTGCTGTTCCGCGAGCGCCTGGAGCGGGCGCTGAAGGCGATCCGGCCGGATCAGCAGCTCGCGGTCATGTATATCGACATCGACGAGTTCAAGGCCGTCAACGACGCGCTCGGCCATCAGATCGGCGACGAATTGCTCAGGGCGATCGCCGACCGCCTGCGCACCTGCGTTGGGGACACCGACGTCGCGGCGCGGCTCGGCGGTGACGAGTTTGCCGTGATCCAGACCGTCGTCCGCGATCAGACCGAGACCATGCAGCTCCTTGCTGCGATCTATCAGGCGATCCGCCGGCCGATCGAGTGCAGCGGGCATTTGATCACCACCGACGCCAGCATCGGCATCGCCGTTGCGCCCGCCGACGGCCTCGACATCGATCAATTGCTGCGCAATGCCGACCTCGCGCTCTACGGAGCCAAGAGCGACGGCCGCCGCACCTACCGGTTCTTCGAGACCGGCATGGACGCACGTGCCAAGGCGCGGCGCAGCCTCGAGCTCGAGCTGCGCCAGGCGATCGCCGACGGCAGCTTCGAGCTGCATTATCAGCCGCTGCTCCATCTCGAGGAGGGCCAGGTCAGTTGCTGCGAGGCGCTGGTGCGCTGGCGTCATCCGGAACGCGGCACCATCTCGCCGGCGGATTTCATCCCGATCGCCGAGGACACCGGCCTGATCAACGATCTCGGTCACTGGGTGCTCAACACCGCGTGCCGCGAGGCGATGAACTGGCCGGAGCATGTTCATGTCGCGGTCAACGTGTCTCCGATCCAGTTCAAGAGCCAGACACTGGCACTCAACGTCGCCGCCGCGCTCGCCGCGACAGGTCTTGCACCTTCGCGACTTGAGCTCGAGATCACCGAGGCGGTGCTGATCCGCGACGACGAGGCTGCGCTCGATATCCTGCATCAGCTGCGCGAACTCGGCGTCCGTATCGCGCTCGACGATTTCGGCACCGGCTATTCCTCGCTGAGCTACCTGCAGCGCTTCCCGTTCGACAAGATCAAGATCGATCGCGCCTTCATCAAGGATCTCGCCGGGACCGGCGCGTCGTCCACGATCGTCCAGGCCGTCGTCAACATCGCCGCTGCCAGCGACATGACCACGACCGCGGAGGGCGTCGAGACCGAGCAGCAGCGCAACCTGCTGCGCATCCTCGGCTGCACCGAGATGCAGGGCTATCTGTTCAGCCGGCCGGTGTCATCGGCTGAAATCCGCAAGCTGCTCTCGTCGCATCGCGAGACCGCCGTCTCGGTCGCCTGACCGCCTGCCTCGACCGCTTTCACGAGGTGATTCCGGCGACGGAATGCCGTGCGAGCGCAATTGCCGTTGCCAGTAATTTTGTTGACGGGACCTAATCATTTGTACACTAGTACAAATCGACGCGCCGCTCACCTGTCCAACCGCAAGTCGTCGATCCGGCGTCGTCGCGGAGGGAGACCGCCCATGCAGCCGGAACCGATCTTCGATCTCGCGCATCTCGGGCACATGGAGCTTTTGACGCCGAAGCCGGACGAGAGCCTGAAATTCTTCGTCGACGTCATGGGCATGACCGTCAGCGGCCGCAAGGGCGAGTCGGTATATCTGCGCGGCTGGGACGATTACGAGCGCTATTCGCTGAAGCTGACGGCCTCGAAGACTTCAGGGATGGAGCACATGGCGCTGCGGGCGCGCAGCCCGCAGGCGCTCGAACGTCGCGTCGCCGCGCTGAAGGGCTCGGGCTTCGATATCGGCTGGATCGACGATGACATGGGGCAGGGGCCGGCATTCCGCTGCCGCGATCCCGATGGCCATGTCATCGAGCTCTATTACGAGACCGAGTGGTACGAGGCGCCGTCCGAGCTGAAGCCCGCGCTGAAAAATCAGGCGCAGCGCTTTCCGGCGCGCGGCGTCAATGTCCGCCGGCTCGACCATCTCAATTGCCTCGCGGTCGACATCAAGGCCAACCGTCTGTTCTTCGAAGACTACCTCGGCTGCCGCACCACCGAGCAGATCGTGCTCAACGACGGCACGGAAGCCGCGATGTGGATGACGATGTCGAACAAGAGCTACGACTTCGCCTATACGCGCGACCATTACGGCAAGCGCGGCCGGTTTCACCATGTCACCTACGCGCTCGACAGCCGTGAGGAGATCCTGCGGGCCGCGGATATTTTTCTCGAGCACGGGGTGCATATCGAGACCGGGCCGCACAAGCACGCGATCCAGCAGACCTTCTTCCTCTATGTCTATGAACCCGGCGGCAACCGCGTCGAGGTCGCCAACGCCGGCGCACGTCTGATCCTTGCGCCGGACTGGAAGCCGATCGTGTGGACCGAGGAAGAGCGCAAGAGGGGACAGGCGTGGGGGTTGAAGACGATCGAGTCGTTCCACACCCACGGTACGCCACCCGTGATCGACTAGATGCCGGATCGCCACACGAAAGCCGCCCGAGCGCGTCGATACGCCGCCGCGAACACGCGCGCTCGCTGACGACAACACCGACGCGCAGCCGATATGATCCGGCTCGCGAGGACGGACGCTGCGCAGCGCTGCGCGCGAGACGTGAACGGGTGAGAACGAGCACAAAGGCTGGCAAGACGCCAAAGACGTCGGCGAAGGGTGCGAAAAAGAGCGCCGTGAAGCGTGACACTGCAAAGCCGCGTCTGCTCGCAGGCGGCAATCCGCAGATCGCCAAGGGATATGGTGACGCTCCGGTGCAAGCCTATATCGCCGCGATGCCGGGGTGGAAGCGCGACGTCGGACGCAAGCTTGACGCGCTCATCGTGCGTACCGTCCCCGGCGTGCAGAAGGCGGTGAAGTGGAACTCGCCGCTCTACGGCATGGAAGGGGAAGGCTGGTTCCTCGGCATCCATGTCTTCACGCGCTACGTCAAGGTGGCGTTCTTTCGCGGCGCGTCGCTGCATCCGGTGCCGCCGGGCGAGTCCAGGCAGCAGCACACGCGCTATCTCGACATTCACGAGAACGACGAGCTCGACGAAGCCCAGCTCACCGCGTGGGTGAAGCAAGCCAGTCTATTGCCCGGCGAACGGATGTGAACGCAAGCAAAGACTGTCGAACAACGGCCATCACGCGCTGTCGATGCAGCTCTGCGCGATGAAGCATTGCCTCGCCTCAGCTGTTTGGTGTTAGGCTGCACCAGAGCACGATGAATCGTCATCGCGCTTTAGATTGTTGTCCTGGCATGATCTCTTCGGAAAACCGCTTCGCACTTTTCCGGATCATGCCCCGGTAACGTCAGAGGAAAACGTCGATGATCGAACACACGACGGACAAGCGCGTGCGAGAGGCGTCTCGCAGGCGATTCCTTCAGGCCGGTGCAGCACTGGCCGGTGGCACCGCGATATCGGGAGTTGCCGGTTCTACCGCGCTTGCCGAACAGGGGAATAATCTTCCGCCCAATGTGCCGGAATGGATGAAAGCGCCCGGTGACCCGATGGGTAGCCAGCCCTATGGCACGCCGTCGGTTCACGAGAAGGCCGTCGTCAAGAACATCTCGAAGACACTGCCGCAGTATATTTCCGCTTCGGGCCGCACGCCATTGCAGGAGCTCGACGGCATCATCACGCCGAACGGTTTGTTCTACGAACGCCACCACGGCGGCGTGCCGACCATCGACCCGGCCGAGCACCGGCTGGTGCTGCATGGCATGGTCGATCGCCCGCTGGTGTTCACGATGGAGGACATCCGCCGCTTTCCGTCGCAGTCGCGCATCCACTTCCTCGAGTGCTCCGGCAATCCGGTCTACACCAAGCCCTACGGCAAGACGGCCTCCGACCTCGTCGGCCTCCTGAGCTGCGCGGAATGGACCGGCGTGCCGCTCAAGACGGTGCTGGACGAGGCGGGCCTGCAGGCGGGTGCCAAATGGATCGTGGCCGAAGGCGCCGACGCCGCTGCGTTGACGCGCTCGATCCCGATCGAGAAATGCCTCGACGACGCCATGCTGGTCTACAGCCAGAATGGCGAGCGGCTGCGCCCGCAGCAGGGCTATCCGCTACGCCTGTTGCTGCCCGGCTTCGAGGGCAACATGAATGTGAAGTGGCTGCGCCGGCTCAAGGTCGTCGCCGAGCCGGCCTATTCGCGCGAGGAGACCTCGAAATACACCGACCCGATGCCCGACGGCACGTCGCGCGAATTCACCTTCTATATGGAAGCCAAGTCGATCATCACGCGGCCGTCCGGCGGGCAGAAGCTGACGACGCAGGGCTTTCACGAGATTACCGGCATCGCCTGGAGCGGTCACGGCAAGGTCAAGAGCGTCGAGGTCTCGCTCGACGAGGGCAAAAGCTGGCAGCAGGCCGAATTGCAGGAGCCGGTGTTGACGCGCGCGCTCACGCGCTTCCGCTTGCCCTGGCATTGGGACGGCAAGCCCGCCGTGATTCAGAGCCGTGCCATCGACGAGACCGGCTACGTCCAGCCGACGCTGGCGGAATTGGTCAAGGTGCGCGGTCTCAACTCGTTCTACCACAACAACGCGATCTGGCCTTGGCGCATCGATGCGAATGGTGAGGTGACCAATGGCCAGGCGTAAGCTCAAGGCGGCGTTCCTTGCGAGTGCGGTCGCGATGCTTGCCACTGCCGGGCAGGCCGAGGATCGCTTTGGCATCGGGCGTGCGGCAACGCCTGCCGAGATCGCCGGCTGGAACATCGATATCGGCCGTGACGGCTCCAACCTGCCGCCGGGCAGCGGCAACGTCGAGCGCGGCCGCACGGTGTTCAGCGAGCAATGCGCGGCGTGCCATGGCGACAGCGGGCAGGGCGGCGTCGGCGACCGCCTGGTCGGCGGACAGGGCACCTTGGCGAGTCCCAAGCCGATCCGCACTGTCGGCAGCTATTGGCCCTATGCGCCGACGCTGTTCGACTACATCCGCCGCGCGATGCCGCAGCACGCGCCGCAGTCGCTGAGCAATGAGGACGTCTACGCGGTGTCCGCCTACATCCTCAGCCTGAACGGCATCGTGCCGGCCAATGCGGTGCTCGACGCCAAGTCGCTCGCCACGATCAAGATGCCGAACCGCGACGGGTTCGTCTCCGACCCGCGGCCGGACGTGCATAACCATTGAGCGGCGGGCCACGGCTGACTTGCTCGCAGCATCGTGACGCCGTGGCCCCTGTGCCCGGAGGATTGCCGTCCCTATCTCCGTTTGGGGGCGGCTCGGCCGTCATCCGGCACACGTTTATTGATCGATAGGAGGCCGCATGACCAGGTCATGGGCAGTCGCAGCCGCCATGCTGCTCGTGGGAATGACGTTCACGCCGGTCGCGGCCCAGATGTCGGAGCCGGCATATTTCGACGCGCAAAATCCCGGGCGCAGCGCGATCAACGGCGGCGCCCTGACGCCATGGGGTGAGGCCCAGGAGGCCGCGCAGCGCGGGAGCAATCCGGCGAACGCCTACGGTGCCATGCCCGCGGCGCAGCCATCTTCCGCCTGTGCGCGTTACCGTTCATTCGATCCGGCGTCCGGCACCTTCCTTGGCCGCGACGGCCGTCGCCATCCCTGCCAATAAGGCCTTGCACCGCGCTTGGCGGTGGATAATGGCGCCGGCATTCGCCCGGCGCGCGAACGACTGGACGTTAGCCGCGTTATAGTCTGCCGATCGTGTCGGGTCCCGCCGGACCCGAGCGGCGGAGGACACCCGGCGTGACAGACGCTCTGGCCGGTTTCTGGGACCGAAAGTCGACCTCGGACCTGTTGCGGGAGGCGGCGCGGGCCGACGGCGACGCGGAGACGCCGATCTTCAGGCGCTCGCTGTCGGCGTTGCAGCTGGTCACGCTCGGCATCGGCGGCATCATCGGCGCCGGCATCTTCGTGCTGACGGGCCACGCGGCCGCCGCCAATGCCGGTCCCGCGGTCACGCTCTCCTTCATGATTGGTGCGGTGGCCTGCGCCTTCGCCGGCCTGTGCTACGCCGAGATGTCGTCGACGGTGCCGATCTGCGGCAGCGCGTACACCTATGCCTATGCCACGCTCGGCGAACTGATCGCCTGGATCATCGGCTGGGATCTAATCCTTGAATACGCGGTCGGCGCGATCGCGGTCTCGGTCGGGTGGTCCGGCTATTTCGTCAGTCTGATGCGCGATTTCGGCATCAACCTGCCGCAGCAATTCACCTCGGCGCCGCTCGCCTACGACGTCAACACCGGCGCGTGGTCGTCGACCGGTGCGGTCATCAACATCCCGGCGATGGCGATCATCGCCTTCGTGACCACGCTGCTGGTGGTCGGCATTCGCGAGTCCGCGCGCTTCACCAGCTTCGTCGTCGTGGTCAAGCTCGTCGTGATCGCGCTGTTTCTCGCCACCGCGGCTTCCTCGGTGACGCTGGCGAACTGGGTGACGGCGAGCAACCCGGAGGGCGCGCTGATCCCGCCGAATGCCGGTCCTGGCGTGTTCGGCTGGTCCGGCGTGGTCCGCGGCGCGGCGGTGGTGTTCTTCGCCTATATCGGCTTCGATGCGATCTCGACCGCGGCGCAGGAGGCGAAGACGCCGGAGCGCGACATGCCGATCGGCATTCTCGGCTCGCTCGTGATCTGCGCCGCGCTCTATGTCGCGGTCGGATTCGTGCTGACCGGCATCGTGCCCTATGATCGGCTCAGTGTGCCTGATCCGATCGCCGTCGGCATCGATGCGATCGGCATCGGCTGGCTCGGTCCGTTCATCAAGCTCGGCATCCTGTTCGGATTGACATCGGTGATCCTCATCATGCTGCTGGCGCAACCGCGGATCTTTCGCGCCATGGCGCATGACGGATTGCTGCCGGGCTTTGCCGCCAAAATCCACCCGCGCTTCCAGACACCCTATGTCTCGACCATCTTCGCAGGCACCGTCGCCGCTGTTCTCGGCGGGCTGTTGCCGATCGGGCTGGTCGGCGAACTGGTCTCGATCGGCACGCTGTTCGCATTCACGGTGGTCTCGATCGGCACGCTGGTGCTGCGCGTGCGCGATCCGGAATTGCCGCGTCCGTTCAAGGCGCCGGCGATCTGGCTGGTGGCCCCGGCTGCCGCTGCAACCTCGCTGTTCCTGATGTTCGGCCTGCCGCTCGACACCTGGATCAGGCTCGCGGTGTGGCTACTGATCGGGCTTGTGATCTATGCGGCCTATGGCAGACGGCATAGCCGGCTGCGGGCGAGCGGTGGAGACCGCGCGGGCCTATAGTGCGCGCGCGTGCGGCCTGCTAGATGTACGCGTTGAGATAGCGCTGCAAGCCGCGACAGTCGGCGCAGGTCCCGGGAGGCTTCATGAAAAATCCAAATGCACGCGCGCGATGGATGGTCGCCGCGCTCGTCTCGGTCGGCATCGTGTCGGCAGTTCCCGGTCGCGCGGCCTCGGTTGCGCCGGTCGCCGCCGAGAACGGCATGGTGGTTTCCGCGCAACATCTTGCCACGCAGGTCGGCGTCGAGGTGTTGAAGCGGGGCGGCAATGCGGTCGATGCGGCGGTCGCCGTCGGTTATGCGCTTGCAGTGGCCTATCCCGCCGCCGGCAATCTCGGTGGCGGCGGATTCATGACCATCCAGTTCGCCGACGGCCGCAAGACCTTCCTGGATTTCCGGGAGACCGCGCCGAAGGGCGCCACCGCCGACATGTATCTCGACAAGGAAGGCAAGATTGTCGCCGGCCTCTCCACCAAGGGCCATCTCGCCGTCGGCGTGCCCGGTTCGGTCGCGGGCATGGAATATGCGCGCGAGAAATACGGCACCATGAAGCGCGCCGACGTGATCGCGCCGGCGCTGCAACTCGCCGAGGACGGTTTCGTGCTCGATCGCGGCGACATTCAGATGTTGGATTCTGCGGTCGACGATCTTCGCCAGGATCCGCCCTCGGCCGCGATCTTTCTCAACAATGGAAACCCGTTCCAGGTCGGCGAACGGCTGGTGCAACACGAACTTGCCGAGACGCTGCGCGAGATCAGCAAGCGCGGCACGGATGGCTTCTACAAGGGCTGGGTCGGTGCTGCGATCGTCGCCGCGAGCCGGGGCGGCAAGGGCCTGCTGACGCAGGAGGATCTGAACAACTACAGGGTTCGCGAGCTGGCGCCGGTCGAATGTGACTATCGCGGTTACCACGTGGTCTCGGCGCCGCCGCCTAGTTCGGGCGGCGTGGTGATCTGCGAGATGCTCAACATCCTCGAAGGCTATCCGCTGAAGGAGCTCGGCTACCATTCGGCGCAGGCGGTGCACTACCAGATCGAGGCGATGCGCCACGCCTACGTCGATCGCAACAGCTATCTCGGCGATCCGGACTTCGTGAAGAATCCGCTCGAGCGCCTGCTCGACAAGACCTACGCCGCGAAGATCCGTGCCACGATCGACCCGGCAAAGGCCGGCGTCTCCAGGGACATCAAGCCCGGCGTTCCGCCGCATGAGGGCAGCAACACCACGCACTATTCGATTGCCGACAAGGACGGCAATGCGGTGTCGGTCACCTACACGCTGAACGACTGGTTCGGCGCCAAGGTGACGGCGGCCAAGACCGGCGTGCTGCTCAATGACGAGATGGACGACTTCACCGCCAAGGTCGGCGTCCCGAACCTGTATGGGCTGGTGCAGGGGGAGGCCAACGCGATCGTCCCCGGCAAGCGTCCGCTGTCCTCGATGAGCCCGACCATCGTCTCCAAGGACGGCAAGCCGGTCATCGTGATGGGCACCCCGGGCGGCAGCCGCATCATCACTGCCGTGCTGCTGACGATGATCAATGCCATCGACTACGGCATGAACGCGCAGGAAGCCGTGGACATGCCGCGCTTCCACCAGCAATGGCTTCCCGAGGCGACCAACCTCGAGGACTTCACGCTGTCGCCGGACACGCGGAAGATCCTGGAGGGCATGGGCCACAAATTCGGGCCGCCGCAGCCTGCCAATCACCTCGCGGTCATCATCATCGGGGCGCCATCGCTGGACGGCAAGCCGGTCGGCAACAACCGCTTCTATGGCGCGAACGATCCGCGCCGCAATTCGGGGCTCGCTGCGGGGTATTGAGCGTGACGCCCAACGACAACCCGTAGCCCGGATGAGCGAAGCGATATCCGGGTCTTGTTGAGCTCCCGCATGTCGCTCCGCTCATGCGGGCTACCCCCTCCAATTGATCCGCGCTGCGGTCAGGCGACGGCGGTCGACCTGCCGTCGTCGTGCCCGCTGGTCAGCAGCAGGCGCCGGCGGATCGCGTCTTCGACCAGGGCCAGGGATTGCTTGGCTTCGCGCGCCTCGGCTTCGGCGGCATGGGCCCGGAATTCGGCCGCATCGAGCTGCTCCTGTTGGGACTCGATGCGCCGTCGGGCTTCCTCAAGCGCCCGCGACGCATCCCTCAATTTGCGCTCGGTGGCGGCGATGATTTCGAGCTGCGCCTGTTCGGCGGCCTCGGCGCGGGCCTCGCCGGCGCGAGCCCTGTGCTCGATGCTGCGGAACAGATCCGCCGCCTGATGGACGAGGTCCAAGGCTTCTGTGCCCATGGCCGATGTGGGTGGTCTTGGAAATCCAAGGACATTCGGGTCGGCCGTAAATGGCCGTCGAAATCCGCGCAGTGCCATCCAAATCAGCCCGTCGCGAGTCGGTGTATGCCAACAACTTGCGGTAGTTATAGTTAACAAATCCTTAATGTGATCGGCGCGCCGGCGCTGTCCACCGGTTTCTGATGTCGCAGCACCCAAATCGGCGGGCGGATAGGGGAATCGATCCGTCCGGCCCGCGCTTTTCTTTCGTAACGTGCTCTCCGCGCAAGCGTAGCGAGACCGCAGCGCTATCAGGCGCGGCGCGCGAATCGCGCAGCGCTGCAGCGGAGATCGATGCAGCCTCCGCGGGCACCGCCAGTCGGCGAGGTCTGCCGATTTGGCTGCGGGTGCGAGCCGGGCTCTATGGCATAAGTTTGACGCCTGGCTTGCTTTAATTCTCCGGTGTTGAATTGCAGGTCCATGGAGCGACCGATATACCGGGCGGCCTAAGTGGCACGCAGCGCGCTCAGAACGAGCGACGTATTCGCCACGGAAATCTGGTCGATGAAATTTCTGTTGCGGTTCTTCGGGTTCCTGTTCACCGCAGGCACCATCCTGTTCCTGGCTGGTCTGGCCGCAGTCGCAGGGCTGTTCTGGCATTTCTCCAAGGACCTGCCCGACTATTCGCAGCTCCAGAACTACGAGCCGCCGGTGATGACCCGCGTGCATGCGGCCGACGGCTCGCTGCTCGGCGAATACGCCAAGGAGCGCAGGCTCTATCTGCCGATCCAGGCGGTGCCGAAGCTCGTGATCAACGCGTTCCTCGCCGCCGAGGACAAGAATTTCTACGAGCATGGCGGCATCGACTATACCGGCATGGCGCGCGCCGGCGTCTCCTACATCCAGAACTTCGGTTCCAACCGGCGGCCGCAGGGCGCCTCGACGATCACCCAGCAGGTCGCCAAGAACTTCCTTTTGACCAACGAGGTCTCGTTCACCCGCAAGATCAAGGAAGCCTTGCTGGCGATGCGAATCGAGCGGGCTTACTCCAAGGACAAGATCCTCGAGCTCTATCTCAACGAAATCTATCTCGGCCTTGGCGCCTACGGCATCGCGGCGGCCTCGCTGGTGTATTTCGACAAGTCCGTCAATGAACTGACGGTCGCGGAAGCGGCCTATCTGGCGGCGCTGCCGAAAATGCCGGCCAGCCTGCATCCGGTGCGCAACCGCGCGCGCGCGGTCGAACGCCGCAACTACGTGATCGACCGCCTGCAGGAGAACGGCTGGATCACCGCGGCCGACGCCGACAAGGCGCGCAAGGAGCCGCTGACCGTCACCAACCGCAGCAATGGCGCGCACACCTTCGCCGGCGAATATTTCTCGGAAGAAGTCCGCCGCGACATCTTCGAGCGCTATGGCGAGAAGAAGCTCTATGAAGGCGGCCTGTCGGTGCGCACCACGCTCGACCCCAAAGTCCAGGTGATGGCGCGCAAGGCCATGGTGGCTGGGCTCGTCAACTATGACGAGCAGCAGGGCTATCGCGGTGCGATCCAGAAGCTCGATCTGACCAGTGACTGGGGCGTGCCGCTCGCCGAGATTAAGTCGCTGTCCGACATCTCGCCGTGGCGGATGGCGGTGGTGCTGGAGAGCAACGATCAGTCGGCACGGATCGGCTTCCAGCCGGGCCGCGAACTCGGCGGCGCCATCAGCAAGCAGCGCGAGACCGGCATCGTCACGATGGACGGCGTGCGCTGGGCCAGGAGCAGGGGCAAGACGCCGACATCGGTGGCGCAGGTGCTGCAGCCCGGCGACGTGATCTACGCCGACCCGCTCTTCAGCAAGGACGGCCAGCGCGTCGAAGGCCAGTACCGGCTGCGTCAGATCCCCGAATTGTCGGGTGCGATGGTGGCGATGGATCCGCACACCGGCCGCGTGCTGGCGATGGTCGGCGGCTTCTCGTTCGACCAGAGCCAGTTTAACCGCGCGACCCAGGCCTATCGGCAGCCCGGCTCGACCTTCAAGCCGATCGTCTATTCGTCGGCGCTCGACAATGGTTACACCGGATCGACCATGATGATCGACGCCCCGATCGAGATCGACCAGGGGCAGGGCAACATCTGGCGGCCCGAAAACTTCTCCACCGGCAAGTATCAGGGCCAGGTGACGCTGCGCAACGCGCTGCGGCTGTCGCTCAACACGGTGACCGTGCGGTTGGCGCAGGAAATCGGCATGCCGCTGATCGGCGAGTATGCAAAGCGCTTCGGCGTCTATGACGAGTTGCCGAACTATCTTGCCTATGCGCTCGGCGCCGGCGAGACCACGGTGATGCGGATGGCCACGGCCTATTCGATGATCGCCAATGGCGGCGTCCGCGTGAAGCCGACCTTGATCGACCGCATCCAGGACCGCTACGGCCACACCATCTTCAAGCACGATCAGCGCGAATGCCGCGGCTGCGACGCGCCGGAGGGCTGGAAGAGCCAGCCGGAGCCGCAGCTCGTCGACCGCCGCGAACGGGTACTCGACGCGATGTCCGCCTACCAGATCACCTCGCTGATGGAGGGCGTGATCCAGGCCGGTACCGGCACCGCGCTGAAGGACGTCGGCAAGCCGCTCGCCGGCAAGACCGGCACCTCGAACGAGGCGAAGGATCTCTGGTTCGTCGGCTTCTCGCCGGACCTCGTGGTCGGTCTCTATGTCGGCTACGACAAGCCGCGTTCGCTCGGCCGCAACGCGCAGGCCGGCCACACCGCAGCGCCGATCGCGCGCGACTTCCTGAAGCTCGCGCTGGCCGACAAGCCCGCCACCCCGTTCAAGCAGCCGGTCGGCATCCGGCTGGTCCTGGTCGATGCCAAGACCGGCCAGCGCGCCGCGCCTGGCCAGAACAGGGGCGTGGTGCTCGAAGCCTTCAAGCCGGGCCAGGCGCCGCCGTTCAATGATCCCGGGATGGTCGCCGGCACCGATGTGATCGACGGCACCCAGCAGGGCATCTCGCCGGACGCCGATCGGGCCGTGATGCGGTCAGGGACGGGCGGGCTGTACTGAGGCCCGCCGGCGGGCATCCGCCGACTAGAACCGTATGGCCTCGTGCACGCCGCGGCAACGCGACGGTGCGGCGCTTTGTCAGGGACGAGCGGGCTGCAGCGGTTGAACGCGCCGCTTGCGGGATCGACCTATCAGAGAGGTCGGCAGAATCGCTGGAGATCGAGCAGGCCTTCCGCGCGGGAGGTGTGTCCCGACGGTGGATCGCGAATGATCAGGATGTTCAAGGTCGTCGCTCACATCGTGTGGGCGGTTTCCGTGATCGGGCTCGGGACGCTGATCGGCGCGAGCTATGGGTGGGCGCATCACGGCTGGATCGGCGCGATCGCGCTCGGCACCGTTGGGTTCAGTGTCGGGGCATTCCTTGCCATCGATCCGCTCATCGTTCTTGAATTCCTTCATGGAAGCCTTTGACGCCGCGACCGGAGGGGAAGCTGCCGCCTGTCGATGGTCGCATCCGGATGGCCGGCGGTCCGGCCGCGATTTTCACACCCATTCCCCGCCAACAATGCTTGCCAAGCGTGGGACCAAGCGGGTAGAAGGTCGCACTCGCGCGGGCGCTGATTTGGCAGGCGAACCCGCTGCACCGAGATGTCCAGTCATTCAGCTAAGCAGTTGATACCACGGACAATTCTTGGGGAATGGTGTAACGGTAGCACAACAGACTCTGACTCTGTTTGTCTTGGTTCGAATCCAGGTTCCCCAGCCAATCTGCCTCGGTGGCGCGGTCATCCTCTGAAATGTCGACGAGATTGCCGGGCGCGGCCTGCGCCTGATGCAGGACGCGGTATGGGCCATCACGGCATGAGGGTGGATCAGTCCCGCGTAATCCACCATGGTCTCGCGCGTGTGGTCCGGCCCGTTGCGACAGAGGTTTAAGGTGATGGACGAAATTCTCTATGCCCGCGAAGCGTCGATCGGCGTCGACGAGTTCATCGAGGTGCTGCGCCAGTCGGGCCTCGGCGAGCGGCGACCGCTGGCGGATACCGACCGGATGGAGCGCATGATCGCCAATGCGAATCTGATCGTGACGGCGCGGAAGGCGGGCAAGTTGGTCGGCGTGTCGCGCGCGCTGACCGATTTCGCCTATTGCTGCTATTTGTCGGACCTTGCGGTCGATCGCGGGTATCAGGGACATGGCATCGGCAAGCGCCTGATCGCGGAAACGCGGCGTCTCGCCGGACCTGAATCGATGTGTCTGCTGTTGTCGGCGCCGGACTCGATCGGGTTCTACAAGACCATCGGCATGCCGCAGCCGGACAACGCGTTCCTCTACAAGCGGGAGCGATAACTGCGCGGGCCTACTTGATCTTGTCGTAGACCGTCGCGAAGTCGGCAAGCGGCATCGGGATAGAGATGGTTTCCTTGCCGAGATTCTGGAACGACACCTTGAGCTGCTTGCCCGATTTCAGCTGGCTCAGGACATCGGCGGCGATCGGCGTGTTGATGTAGCAGCCGTGTGCCTCGCAGGTCTGGATCGGCACGTCGACGGCCTTGCCGTCGTCGACCTGCAGCTTGGCGCCGACAGGCAGGTTCAGTCCGAGCGGAAGCTGGATCAGCGCAACCGGCGTGCGGGTGTCGCCGGGAACGCGGATGTTGACCAGCACGATGAGCTGCCCGGTCTTGGTGAGCACCGCGGTCTGTTCCATCGCGCATTCGAGCGGGGCGTCGCGGCTCGCACTGGTGCAGCGCGCGACCCAGCCGGAATTGTTGGGGGCTGCTGCATCACCCTGAGGAGCGGCGGGAGCAGCTGCCGGAGCGGGCGCGTTCTTGCTCTTGGCCGTCTGGGCGTGGCCAGCGTGGGCCATGCCGAACAAGGTCAACAGGACGAAGAGCGACTTTGCGACAATCTTCACGATACCGGCTCCGAAATGGACATCTTTCGGATGTGCCGGGATGCCGGCAAAGTCAAGTCACTCGGCGGCCTCCTTGACCGATCCATGCTCGCCGTCGTCCGCGTCGTGGTCGGCGGGCGGCGAGCGGCCCCAGTTGGCAAACGCGTTGGAGAGCTTGTCGAGATAGAGATAGACGACCGGCGTCGTGAACAGCGTCAGCGCCTGGCTGACGATCAGGCCGCCGACCATGGCGTAGCCGAGCGGCTGGCGGATTTCCGAGCCGGTGCCGGTCCCGAGCATCAGCGGCACGCCGCCGAGCAAAGCGGCCATCGTCGTCATCATGATCGGGCGGAAGCGGAGCAGGGCGGCCTGGCGGATCGCCGCCACCGGCTCCATGTGCTGGTCGCGCTCGGCCGCGATCGCGAAGTCGACCATCATGATGCCGTTCTTCTTCACGATGCCGATCAACAGGATGATGCCGATCAGCGCGATCAGCGAGAAGTCGAAGCCGGCCGCCATCAGGATCGCGAGCGCGCCGACGCCGGCTGACGGCAGCGTCGACAGAATCGTGATCGGGTGGATGTAGCTCTCATAGAGAATGCCGAGGATCAGGTAGACGACCACGAGCGCCGCGAGGATCAACAGCGGGACGGTCGACAGCGATTGCTGGAACGCCTGCGCAGTGCCCTGGAAGCTCGAGCTCAGGGTCGGCGGCGCGCCAAGGTCGACCATCGCCTTCTGCACAGCTTCCGTCGCCTGGCCGAGCGCCACACCCTGCGCCAGGTTGAACGAGATGGTGATCGCCGGGAACTGGCCCTGGTGGCTGATCGAGAGCGGCCGTACCGGCACGCTGGTCCAGGTCGCGAATGTCGAGATCGGCACCTGTTCGCCGGTCAGTGGTGACTTGATGTAGATGTTGTTCAGCGTGTCGATCGCGCCCTGCAGCTCCGGCAGCACCTCGAGGATCACGTGGTAGCTGTTGAGCTGGGTGAAGTACTGCGTCACCTGGCGCTGGCCGAACGCATCATAGAGCGTGTCGTCGATCAGCTGCGGCTGGATGCCGTAGCGCGAGGCGGTGTCGCGGTTGATCTTCAATTCGAGCGTGGTGCCGTTGGTCTGCTGGTCCGTGGCGACGTCGCGCAGCTGCGGCAGCGTCTGCATCTTGCCGAGAATCTTCGGCGCCCATTCGTTCAATTCGGCGAGGTTGGCATCCTGCAGCGTGAATTCGAACTGGGTGCGGGTCGGGCGGCCGCCGAGGCGGACGTCCTGCGCGGCCTGCATGAACAGCCGGGCACCCTCGACCTTCTCCAGCTTCGGCCGCAGCCGGGCGATGACCTGCTGTGCGTTGGCGTCGCGATCCTTCAGCGCCTTCAGCGTGATGTACATCGCGCCGTTATTGCCGGCACGGCCGCTGCCGCCGATCGCCATCGCCACCGTCGCCACTGCGGGATCCTGCATGACGATCCTGCCGAGCTCCTCCTGCTTCCGCTTCATGTCGGCGAAGGAGATGTCCTGGTTGGCTTCCGAGGTCGCGGTGATCAGGCCGACGTCCTGCTGCGGGAAGAAGCCCTTCGGGATGATGACGAACAGATAGACCGACAGCGCCAGCGTCCCGAAGAAGATCATCAGCGTCGTGAACTTCCAGCGCAAGGCGAGGTCGAGCACGCTCTGATAGCCGCGCAGCATGGCGTCGAAGCCGCGCTCGCTGAGCTGGTAGAACCGACCGTGCTTCTCGTCATTGTGGGCGCGCAGGAAGCGCGAGGCCATCATCGGGGTCAGCGTCAGCGATACGAACATCGAGACGAAGATCGTCATCGCGAGCACGACCGCGAATTCGCGGAACAGGCGGCCGATGATGCCGCCCATTAAGAGCAGCGGGATCAGCACCGCGACCAGCGAGATGCTGATCGAAACGATGGTGAAGCCGATTTCCTGCGAGCCCTTGAAGGCGGCAGCCATCGGCTTCTCGCCCTCTTCGATGTAGCGGCTGATGTTCTCCAGCATCACGATGGCGTCGTCGACCACGAAGCCGACCGCGATCGTCAGCGCCATCAGCGACAGATTGTCGAGCGTGTAGCCGAACACCCACATCAGCGCGCAGGCGCCGAGCAGCGCCAACGGCACCGTGACCGTCGGGATCACGGTCGCCCAGAAACTGCGCAGGAAGACGAAGATCACCATCACGACCAGGAAGATGGTCAGGAGCAGGGTGAACTGGACGTCCTCGACCGCCGCGCGGATCGTGGTGGTGCGGTCGCTGATCACGTCGATCTTGATCGCCGGTGGGATCGCCGCGACCAGCCGGGGCAGCGTCGCCTTGATCTTGTCGACGGTGTCGATGACATTGGCGCCGGGCTGCTTGAAGATGACGAGGAACACGCCGCGCTTGCCGTTGGCCCAGGCGGCCTGCTTGGCGTCCTCAGGTCCGGTGACGGCCTGGCCGATGTCACGGATCCGCAGCGGCCCGCCATTGCGGTAGGCGATGATGACGTCGTTCCACGGGCTCGCCGTGAGCAACTGGTCGTTGGCGTAGATGGTATAGGCACGGGTGGCGCCGTCGATATTGCCCTTCGGACTGTCGACGGTGGCGATGTTGATCGCGGCGCGGACATCTTCCAGCGACAGGCCTTTGGCGACGAGCTTGGCAGGGTCGATCTGGACGCGAACCGACGGCTTCTGCTGGCCGCCGATGATGACCTGCGCAACGCCCGAGATCTGGCTGATCTGCTGCGCCAGCTGGGCGTCGACGGCGTCGCTGACCGTCGTCAGCGGCAGCGTGTCCGATGTCGCCGACAGCAGCATGATCGGCGAGTCGGCCGGGTTGACCTTGCGATAGGTCGGCGGCGAGGGAAGGGTTTTCGGCAACTGGCCGCTGGCCGCGTTGATGGCGGCCTGCACGTCATTGGCGGCGCCGTCGATGCTGCGGTTGAGATCGAACTGAATGGTGACCGCCGCCGTGCCGAGATAGCTCGTCGAGGTCATCTGCGCGATGCCCGGGATCTGCGCGAACTGGCGCTCCAGCGGCTGGGCGACCGAGGTCGCCATCGTTTCCGGGCTGGCGCCGGGCAGGGTCGCGGTGATCTGGATGGTGGGGAAGTCCACCTGCGGCAGCGGCGCGACCGGCAGCAGCGGATAGGCGACGAGGCCGACGAACAGGATGCCCGCCATCAGCAGCGAGGTGCCGATGGGGAAGCGAATGAATGGTGCGGAAATTCCGGCGCTCATTCCTGCGTAACCTTCGACTGGGACGGATCCGAACTCGCCACCGCCGTTGTCACCAGGGTTCCCGGCGAGACCTTGTACTGGCCCGCGGTGATCACCTGCTGTCCGGGCGACAGGCCCTCGTCGATCACCGACTTGCCGTCGATCGACTGGCTGACCTTGATCTTGCGAAGCTCGGCCTTGTTCTCCTGATTGACTGAATACGCGTAGAGGCCATCGGTGCCATGCTGCACCGCGTCATCCGGGACGATGGTGGCATCCTTCAAGGTTCTGACCAGAAGCCGGGTCGAGACCGACTGGCCCGGCCACAGCGCGTGGTCCTTGTTATCAAACACCGCCTTCAGCCGGACAGTCCCGCTAGTGGTGTCGACCTGATTGTTGATCAGCGCCAGGGTTCCGGTGGATAGCACTCGCTTGCCGTCGGTGGTCAGGGCAATGGTCTTGGGCGGCGCCACGGCCAGCGCCGCCTTGATATCCGGCAGCTGGTCTTCCGGTGCGGTGAAGATCACCGTGATCGGCTCGATCTGGGTGATCGTGACAATGCCGGTCTGCGCCGAGGCATTGACGATGTTGCCGATATCGACCAGTCGCAGGCCGACAATGCCGTCGATCGGGGACTTGACGGTGGTGTAGTCCACCTGGGTCTGGGCGTTGAAGATGGCGGCCTCGTCAGCGGAGATCTGGGCGGTCAGCTGGGCTACCGTGGAGCGCTGGGTGTCGAGCTGCTGGCGCGTCGCGAACTCGCCGAGCTTGGTGTAGCGCTGCAGGTCGAGATTGGCGTTGGCGAGATTGGCTTCGTCCTGGGCCTTCTTGGCCTTGGCCTGGTCGAGCGTCGCCTGATAGGGCCGCGGATCGATCTCGACCAGCGTGTCACCCGCCTTGACGAACTGGCCTTCCTTGAAGGCGATCCTGGTGATCTGGCCGTCGACCCGGGTGCGGACCTGGACGGTGTTGAATGCCTGCACGGTGCCGAGGCCGGTGAGATAGACCGGGAAGTCGGCCTTCTCGACCGGCGAAATCTTGACCGGAACGGCCGGGCGTTGGGCGGAGCGCTTCTGCGCGGCTTCGGCAGCCTGCTGGTTGCTCGTGTGTTTCTGCCAGCCGAAATAACCGGCGGCGCCGACCGCAGCGATCACTAAAACCCAACCGATGGTGCGTGACTTCGACATGCGGACTCTTGGGTTCGACGTAACAATAAAGGGTGATCGAAACGGTTCACAGAGCTTGCGGATATAATATGCGTGCACTTAATGTGTAAACACACCAAGGCTTGAGAATCCTAAACATTTGGAAAGGTTTAGGTCAGAAACGAGCAGAAACATTTCGTCTGGGAAACGCACCGAGGACCCCTATGTCGCTCGATCTCAAACGCCAGTTTATTGCGCAGCTCGTCGAGAGTTCCCGGCTGCTGCGCAATTATATCGATCATCGCGCCAAGGCGCGAGGCACCACGCGCGCGCAATGGATCGTGCTCTTCCGCCTGCGCGAGCAGGAGGGACTGTCTCAGGTCGATCTCGCCGACGTCCTCGAATTGCAGCCGATCTCGCTGGTGCGGCTGCTCGACCGCCTGGTCGAGCATGGCCTGCTCGAACGGCGTCCCGATCCCAGGGATCGCCGTGCCAATCGCCTGTTCCTGACCAGGAGCGGGCGCCGCCTCGTCGACGATCTCGACAGTTTGCGCGACGCGATCGCCGGCGACGTGTTGCGCGACGTCTCGGACAAGCATGTCGAAAGCGGCCTCGCCACGCTTCGCGAGGTCAAGGATCGCATCAAGGCGCTCGGCGAGGAGGCGGAGCGCATCGCCGCGAAATAGCGCGTCTCATCGCGCGCAGATCCTGCTCTCCATCGGTTCATCTGTTGCAGCTTGCGCGAGCCGGTTGAAACGCCGCGGGATGTCGTTCATATCGCGCAGCGACGATGCGAGAGGATGAGGGCCGCGATGGATGAGTTGAACGGGCGCATGATGGCATGCCAGATCCTGGTCACCGGATTGATCGCGCGCGTCGCCAACGAGCAGCGGGACCCGCTGCGTTTTCTCACCGACTTCCGCGACGAGATCAAAGCGGTCGTCAACGGCGTCAATATCGCCGGCCTCGAAAACAGCGACCGCGTGCGGCAGGTCGCGCAGCGGACGATCGACGAGCTGTTTTCGCTGATGAAGCCACCAAGCGCCGAGTGATCGCGTGGACAGCGCCCGCAAGCGGCGGTCAATGACGGCAGCACCGATTTAGAACGATTATTAGAACGCTTAAAAACTACAGTTTAGAACGATTTCAAACCGTAGATTAGAATCGCTTTGAATTGGGGCGATTCAAGCCAACTGTTGCGCTCGTCGCATTGATAAAAAAAGTCACGCTCGATAACCGAAAGAGACAGTTCGTCGCAGCTTCATTTCGCGAGCGGGCTGACTTTTCTGGGGCGAGCAAGACATGAGCAATATGAAGGCGCCGAGATCGCTGCGCTTTGATGCAGCGATCGGTACGGCTGATGACACCGGTTATTCCGCCACGAAGGTCTCCGCAGTCGCGAGCCTGATCGCGGTGGCGTCGTTTTCGGGGGCCGAGGCGCAGCAATCCAACCTGCCGCCGGTGAACGTTGATGCCCCGGTCGCTCGCCCGCGGCCCGTGACGTCAAAGCCCACTGCGGACCAGGTCCGCGCCCGCAACGCGCTGCGTCGCGCCGCGCGCCGCAACAACCAGCAGGCCCAGCAGGCGCCGGTGCCGTTTCCCAACGCCGGCGGTCTTCCCGCCGACCGCGATCCCTATGCGGATCCGGCCGCGCCGTACAAGGGCGACCGTTTGCAGTCGTCCGGGAAATATCCCGAGCCGATCCTGAACACGCCGAAATCGGTCACCGTGCTGACCAAGGACGTGCTCGAAGACAAGAACGCCACATCGCTGAAGTCGGCGATCCTGTCGACCGCCGGCGTCACGCTCGGCACGGGCGAGGGCGGCAATGCCTTCGGCGACCGCTTCTTCATCCGCGGCTTCGACGCGCGCAACGACATCTTCATCGACGGCGTGCGCGACTCCGGTGTCAGCGTCCGCGAGAACTTCTTCACCGAGCAGGTCGAGATCCTGCGCGGCCCGGGCTCGTCCTTTGCAGGGCGCGGCACCACCGGCGGCGCGATCAACATCGTCACCAAGCAGGCGACGACGCAGAACAGCTTCTACAACATGGACACCACGTTCGGCACCGATCGCACCAAGCGCGTGACGCTCGACGTCAACCAGGTGATCAGCCCGACGCTGGCGATCCGCGCCGGCGGCCTGTTCCAGGATGCCGGCGTCGCCGGCCGCAGCTATGTCACCGACGACCGCAACGGCGCGTTCGTCGCCGGCGCGTGGAAGCCGGTCGACGCGGTGAAGATCACCGGCAACTACATCCACACCGAACTCACCGGCATCCCGGATTTCGGCGTGCCGTATTACCGGCCGAGCACCGCGAGCACGGCTGGCGGCCCGTTCCCGGATTTCGGCGTCAACCGCAACAATTTCTACGGCTTCGTCAATCGCGACTTCTTCAGGACCGGGCAGGACATCGGCACCATCAACGCCGAGGTGCAGATCACGCCGGACCTCGTGGTCAGCAACAAGATCCGGGAATCGCGCTCGACCCAGAACTACATCGGCACGCTGCCGGAAGCCCCGACGCTGGCCGCCGGCGCTCCGTTCACGGCGTATACGCTGAGCGCCAATCCGCAAAGCCGCTACCAGGTCACCGACGTGTTCGCCAACCAGACCGAGGCGACCTACAAGTCGGTCGACGGCCTCGGCTTCAAGCACACGACGACGGCCGGCGTCGAATATGACAACGAGCGGTCCTCGATCGACAGATATCTTGGCCTGAGCTCGGAAATAACGACCGGTACGTCGGCTTTCACGGGAAGCGGATCGCTCTCCGGCGTCAGCGTGTTCAATCCGCAATACACCAACATTCCGTTCCCGATTCCATCGGGGCTGTCCGGGCTGCCGACCAAGATCGGGATCGACACCACCAGCGGCTACATCATGGATACCGCGAACTACAATGACTTCGTGATCCTCAATGGCGGTATCCGCTATGACGACTACAAGATCAACACGTCGGGATATCTGACGTCGGGTACCAGGACGACATTCGGCAGTCAGTCGGCCGACTTCGGGATGCCGAACTTCAATCTCGGCGTCACATTGAAGCCGTTGCCGAACGGCAGCGTCTATGCGGCCTATGCGACCTCGTCGAACCCGGTCGGCGCCGAGTTCGACGGCACCAGCACGGCGTATGGCGGCCTGTCTCCCGTGCTGAACGGCGGCAATACCCAGATATTCGGGCCGGAAAAGAACAAGGCGATCGAAGTCGGCACCAAGTGGGAATTGTTCGATCGTCATCTGCTGGTGACGGCGGCGCTGTTCCAGACCGAGAAGGAAAATGCGCGCGAATCGCAGAACGTGAACAACGCAACCGCGGCCGCAGCGCTCGGCTGCTCCTATCCGACCGGGACGACCGGCAATATCTCCTGCATCACCGCGGGCGCGGCTTATCGCATCCGCGGCATCGATCTCGGCGTCGGCGGCAAGATCACCGACAAATGGAGCGTGTTCGGCGGTCTCGTCCTGATGCAGTCGGCAGTGACGAGGTCGCTGGCGCCGCCGGCCAACACCATCCTGTACTCCAGCAATGTCGGATTGCCGCTCGCCAACGTCGCGCATCAGTCGTTCAGCATGCTGACCAAGTACCAGCTCACCGACATGTGGGAGCTCGGCGGGCAGGCGGTGTATCGCTCGAAGGTCTATGGCGGCACGCTGCTCGCGGCCAACCAGGGCACCTCGATCCCGAGCTACTGGCGCTTCGACGCCTTTGCCGAAGCAAAGATCGACAAGCACTGGACGATGAAGCTGTTCGTCAACAACATCTTCGACAAGCGCTACTACGACGCGCTGTACCAGAGCGCGGCGCCGTTCGTGCTCGAAGCGCCGGGACGCGCCGCGTATCTGGTTGTTTCTGCGCGTTACTGACGGAGGCTTCGCGGCGACAGATGCTGGTCTGTGTTCCCAACGTATTGAGCAAGGCTGATGTGGCGGACTTCCGCCGCATCATGGCGCAAGCCGAATGGGAGGACGGCCGCTCGACCGCCGGCGCCGCGTCCGCGATGGTCAAGCGCAACGAGCAGCTGCCGCCCGACAGCGAGGTCGCGCGGCAGCTCGGCAACCGCATCCTGTCGGCGCTGTCGGCGAGCCCGCGCTTCATCTCGGCGGCGATCCCGCTTAGAATCTTTCCACCCTTGTTCAACCGCTATGCCGCCAGCGACGGGCACCATTTCGGCCTGCACGTCGACAATGCGGTGCGCGGCGACAGACTGACCGGCATGAGGATCCGGACCGACCTCTCGGTCACGCTGTTTTTATCGGAGCCGGAGGACTACGATGGCGGCGAGCTCGTCATCGAAGACCTCTACGGATCCCATGAAATCAAGCTGCCGGCAGGGGATCTGGTAGTTTATCCTGCTTCCAGTTTGCATCTGGTCACGCCGGTCACGCGGGGGACGCGGGTAGCGTCTTTTTTCTGGCTGCAGAGCATGGTACGGGATGCACACGCGCGCAGCCTGATCTTTGATCTCGATACCGCGATCCAGGCTCTGGTGGAGCGGCTGGGGCGCGATGACCCCGAAACGGTCAAATTGACCGGGATTTATCACAACCTGATCCGTCACTGGGCTGAAGTGTAACTGATGATGACATTCAAGTTCCCCGCTGCATCCGCCATGATCGCCTCGCTGGCGATGCTGCTGCTGGCCGCGCCGTCTTCGGCGCAGCAGCAAACGGCGCCTGTAGCGCAGCCCGCGCCCGTGACCCGGCCTCAGCCCGCACCCGCGGCCCAGCCGGCGGCAGCCCAGCCTGCGGCGGCTGCCCAAGCCGCACCGGTGGCCGCCCAGCCGGCACAAGCGACGCCGCAGGCTCAGGCCGCGCCGGCCCCTGCCGCGGCGGCTCCGACGGCGAACGAGGCCTCCCTGGCTGCGCCCGCGAGCGGCGACGGCAAGTCGCTGAAGTCGACCTCGACCGGCCTGCACGAATTGTCGCCGTGGAATATGTTCTTGAACGCCGACATCATCGTGAAGGCGGTGATGCTCGGTCTCGCTTTCGCCTCGCTCGTGACCTGGACCGTGTTCATCGCCAAGATGGTCGAGCTGACGGTCGCGCAGCGCAAGCTGCGTGGCGCGCTGGCCAAGATCGCTGAATCGCGGTCGCTGGCCGAAGCGCAGTTCGCGCTCGGCGCCAAGGGCAGCGTGCTGTCGTCGTTCATCGCGGCTGCGATGCGCGAGGGGCGCCTGTCGGCGGGCATCTCGAGCGACAGCGGCATCAAGGAGCGCGCGGCGTCGAGCTTCGCCGAGATCGTGCGCGCCGAAGCCCGCAAGATCCGCATCGGTATGGGCCTGCTCGCGACCATCGGCGCGACGTCGCCCTTCGTCGGCCTGTTCGGCACCGTCTGGGGCATCATGAACAGCTTCATCGGCATTTCGAAGTCGCAGACCACGAACCTTGCCGTGGTGGCGCCGGGCATCGCGGAAGCGCTGCTCGCGACCGCGATCGGCCTCGTCGCGGCGATCCCGGCCGTGATCATCTACAACCACTTCTCGCGGGTCACGAAGGTCTATCTCGAGCTCGTCAACCGCGCCTCGGGCGCCGCGGGACGGCTGTTGTCGCGCGACCTCGACCGCACCCATGGCGACGTTCCGCGCAGCGCGCATGCGCGCGCCGCGGCGGCGGAGTAGGCGATGGCGGTCTCGATCTCCGAAAACGATGGCGACGACGATTTCGCGGAATCCCACGAGATCAACGTCACGCCGTTCATCGACGTCATGCTGGTGCTGCTGATCATCTTCATGGTGGCGGCACCGCTTTCGACCGTCGATCTTCCGATCGATCTGCCGACCTCCAGCGCGACGCCGCAGAAGAAGCCGGACAAGCCGACCTATCTCAGCATCAAGCCGGATCTCACGCTGGCGATCGGGGAGAACGCGGTGAAGCGCGTCGACCTGGTCAATTCGCTGGATGCCATACCCGACATGAGCCGGGACAAATACGTGTTCCTGCGGGCCGATCGGATGGTACCCTATGGCGAGCTGATGGGCGTGATGGAGCTGCTGCGCGCCGGCGGCTACACCCATGTGAAGCTGGTCGCGCTCGAGGGCGTTCCGGGAGCGCCTGCGGCCGCGCAGGCCAAACCCTGACGGCGAACGCGATGTCCACCAACCCCGATCTTGACCTGCGGACCTCGAAGCGGCTCTGGGTGATCGCTGCCGTGACGGCGGTCGGGCTTCATCTGGGCGGTGCCGCACTGGCGCTGACCAATTTGCGCGGCGACGATGGCGACGAGGGGCTTGGCGCGGCCGGCGCGGAGTACGCCGTCGAGCTGGCTTCCGCGGATGCGACCGAAGAGGCCTTACCGCCCGGACCGCTGGCTGACGAGCAGCAGGCTGTGCAGGAAATGGCGCAGCAGAAGGCCGAGGTGAAGGACACCGACCTGCCTCAGGAAAAGCCGGTGGAGTCCGACGACCCCGATCGCATCGTGACGGAAGACACCGCCAAGAAGCAGAAGGAGGAGGAGGCCAAGGTCGCCAAGGTCGAGACCAACGCGCAGGAAGCGCAGCAGGCCTCGGAGGCGGCCGCGCCGACCAAGCTGGAAGACGCGCGTCAGTCGGAAACCACCAAGGCACCCAACCCAGGCATCGGCAAGGACAAGCTGCTGCTGACCGCCAAGTGGGGCAAGAAGATCAGCGCTTATCTCGACCTGCACAAGAAATTCCCGGAGAAGGGTAAGGCCAAGGAGGCCAAGGTGAAGGTCGCCCTGGTGCTGAATCGTCTGGGCAAGGTGCTGTCGGTTGCCGTGCTGGAATCGTCTGGAGATGCGGCCTTTGACGACGCGGCGATCTCGATGGTCCACCGGTCCGATCCGGTCCCGGCGCCGCCGGCCGACCTGACCGACGATCAGTTCTCCTTCAGCCTCGACGTCAATTACAACAAGCCGAAGAAGTAGCGCGCCGCGGCTGCCTGCGATTAGACGCTGGTGTCATTCCGGGGCGCGACAAGTCGCGAACCCGGAATCCATTTCTCCATTGAATGTGCCGCTGGTCGATTCTTGGTTCGCCGTTTCACGCGGCCCGGAACGACGTTGCCTTAGCTCTTCTTCACCAGCGCGCAGACGCTCTTCTCGAGCGGCAGCCAGGCTTCGTCCGCCGGGATGGTGGCGACTAGCTTGTAATAGTCCCACGGATATTTCGAGTCCGACGGTTTCTTGACCTCGAACAGGTAGGCGGGGTGGATCTTGCGGCCGTCGACGCGGATCGAGCCCTTGCCGAACAGGGGATCGTCGGTCGGCAGCTCCTTCATCTTGGCGACCACGGCGCGGCCGTCATGCGGATTGCCGCCGAGCGCTTCCAGCGCCTTGAAATAGTGGATCAGCGACGAATAGACGCCGGCCTGCACCATGGTCGGCGGGTTCTTCTTGAAGCGCTCCATGAAGCGCTTGGTGAAGGCGCGGGTCTGGTCGTTCATGTCCCAGTAGAACGTCTCGGTGAAGTTCAGCCCCTGCGCGACGTTGAGGCCGAGCGCGTTGATGTCGGTGATGAACAGCAGCATGCCGGCGAGCCGCTGACCGCCCGAGACGATGCCGAATTCCGCGGCCTGCTTGATCGCATTGGTGGTGTCGCCGCCGGCATTGGCGAGCCCGACGATCTTGGCCTTCGAGCTCTGCGCCTGCAGCAGGAAGGACGAGAAGTCGGCATTGTTGAGCGGATGCTTGACGCTGCCGAGCACCTTGCCGCCATTCGCAGTGACCACCGCCGAGGTGTCGCGCTCGAGCGCCTGGCCGAACGCATAGTCCGCGGTTAGGAAGAACCAGGTGTCGCCGCCGGATTTCACCAGCGCCTTGCCGGTGCCGTTGGCGAGCATGTAGGTGTCGTAGACCCAGTGTACCGTGTTCGGAGAACACTGCGCGCCCGTGAGGTCGGACGAGGCGGAGCCCGAGTTCAGGTTGACGACGTTCTTCTCCTTCGAGAGGTTGGCAATCGCGAGCCCGACATTGGAGGCCGCGAGATCGACGAACACGTCGACCTTCTCGACATCGATCCACTGCTTGCCGATGTTGACCGCGACATCGGGCTTGTTCTGGTGATCGGCCGAGATCAGATCGATCTTCCAGCCCTTCGCCAGCAGCCCGGAATCCTCGATCGCCATCTGCGCCGCCACCGTCGAGCCGGGACCGCCGATGTCCTGATAGAGGCCGGACTGATCGCCGAGCGCGCCGACCTTGGCGACCTTGTCCATCGTCTGCGCCGACGCACCGCCGCAGAACGCAAGACTCGTGGTCATGACCAACGCCGTCGTGACCGAGGCTGCAATGGAACGCTTCATCTTCCCTCCAGTATGATTTTGTTTTTTTGAGTTCCGCATTATGCCCGGCATCGGGCGCATCGCCTAGAGCGCCGGCGCGATCGCTCGCGCGCGATATTCCACGCCACGGCGATTGCGCAGCCGGTGACGCGCGACGCGATGCCGCGGTGTGCGTAGGTCGATCGTCAGACGCGGGATAGGGTGAAGCGTGGACGGCGCTATTTCCAGTAGTACCGGATCGCGACGTAGACCACGACGAGGCAGGCGAAGATCAGCGCCACCGGCATCGAACGCTTGGCGTTCGGGTCGGAGGCGCTCGCCTTCTTGGCGGGCAGGCGGCGGAACGCCGTGACATTGCCGCTGTCAGCCACCGGCTCACGCGCGCGCGCCGGAACCTCCGGTGCTTTGCCGGCGCCGCCCATCTCGACATAATAGGTGCGATACATTTGCTGGATGGTCGCCTCGCCGGCGTCGGCTTCGCTCATCTGTTCCAGCAGCTTGTTGTAAATGGCCAGGAAATTCTGTGCCTCGGGCGGCAAGGCGGAGGCGCCGTTCAGCTTCGCCATCATCTTCCAGGTCGCAAAGTCGGCCCGCGCGCGGGTGTCGGCGCGTCGTGCAATCAGCATATCGGCAGCTTTGATCACCATGGCCTCGAAGCGTTCCCGTCCTCAACGCACGACCCGGAAGAATGGCTACCGGTTTTCCGGTCGGATCATACGCAGATCAAGGCTATGTGTTTCCGGTAATGAGGAGAAGGGCGTTGATTACATAGCCGGTCAGAGTTCGCAGTATCGTTGAAATAACATCAAGATTTAGGCCGACTTGCTGGCCGATCACCGGCAGCAGGATCAACAGCCCGATCAGGATCAGCATGCCGTAGGGCTCCAGCCGGGCGAGCGGGATCGCCAGCGGCCTTGGCAGCAGCCCGACCGCGACCCGGCCGCCGTCCAGCGGCGGGATCGGCATCATGTTGAAGATCGCGAGCACGATGTTGATCAGGAAGGCGTTTTTCAGGTTGTCCGCGGTCCATTTTGCGGCATCGGCCGGCACCAATGGCAGCGCGTGGAATGCCAGCGCCGCGGCGATCGCCAGGATGATGTTGGTGGCCGGGCCGGCCAGTGCCACCCAC
This sequence comes from Bradyrhizobium sp. UFLA01-814, assembly GCF_046718885.1. Taxonomy (NCBI): domain Bacteria; kingdom Pseudomonadati; phylum Pseudomonadota; class Alphaproteobacteria; order Hyphomicrobiales; family Nitrobacteraceae; genus Bradyrhizobium; species Bradyrhizobium sp. UFLA01-814. Next base: position 84,001 of record NZ_JAQOSR010000006.1, read on the forward strand.
ACCATGTCGAGCTTGGGATGATTGAGCTTGCGGAAGTTCACCGGCACCGGCTTGGCATAGCCGAACAGAAACGGCGAATGCGCGAACAGCAGCACGGCAGGCAGGATCAGCGTGCCGAACGGATCGATGTGCTTCAGCGGGTTGAAGCTGACGCGGCCGAGCTGCCAGGCGGTGTCGTCGCCGAGCCGGTGCGCGACGAAGCCGTGTGCGGCTTCGTGAAACGTGATCGCAATGACCACCGGCAATACCCAGACGGAGATGTCATAGAGGGAGATGTTCAATGGCGTGCCGCCTCGGGTTCGCTGGGACCGGACCTCAGGCTAGCACGGATTCGCTGAAGGCCTTGCTGGCGAGCGTTGCCGCAGGTCAGCGCAGATCGGGGGCGACCGCGTGCGCCAGGGGCGGCTGCGTGGTTGCGATCCAGATGCCGGCGAAAACGGTGACGATGCCGGCCACCAGATTCCAGCTCAGCGGCTCGCCGAGCAGGGCTGCGCCGACCAGCGATGCCGCGATCGGATTGACGGTGACGGAGATTGCGACCCGGGTCGGGGTCGTCCGCTCCAGCGCGAAGGCCCAGAGATAGAAGGTGAGTGCGGCGCCGAATGCTCCGAGATAGATCGCGCCGAACCATTGCGGCGCGCCGAAATCGGCGACCGGCGCAAAACTGCCGCGCAGCAGCGACGCTGTCATGAGGACAACAGCCCCGGCCGCCATCGCGAGCGTGGTGAAGGGGATCGGGCCGGAGCGGCGGATATAGGGTTTTGACCCGATGCTGTAGAGCGCCATGCACAGCGCGGCCGCGATCATCAAGAGGTCGCCGCGCCAGGCGCCAGGTGGCGCCGTGGCGAGGCCGGAGAGCAGCGCCATCGAGACGCCAAGGATGGTGATCAGGACGCCTGCAGTTTTGCGCGCGGTGAGCGCTTCGGCGCCCAACGCCGCGCCGACCAGCATGGTCAGCAGCGGCAGTGTCGACAGCGCGAGCGCGCCGCGCGCAGCGGTGGTGAAGATCAGCGAGGCGTTGAACAGGACCGGAAACGCTGCAAAGAACAGCAGGCCGAGGCCGGCAACGCCGAGCCAGTCGTACCGCGTCGGCCAGCTCCGGCGTTGCAGCAGTGCCAGCGGCAGCAGCAGCAAGACGCCGATGCCGAAGCGGAACGCGCCGATCGCCAGCGGATCGATGGCGCCGACCAGAAACCGCGTCGCCCCGATCGAAGTGCCGCCCAGCGCGCTCGATGCCACCGCCGACAACACGCCCCAGATCTCGCCCATTCCGTTCGCCCCTTGGTTTTGCTTGCGCAATCTAGGGACCAGGACATAATCAGGGAATGGAATAGATTTGATCGACTAAATTACAGATCGTTATGAGTGCGCCCATCCTGGACCCGGATCTTCTGCAGGCCTTTGTCGCGGTGGCGGAGCATCGCTCCTTCACCCGCGCGGCCTCGGTGCTGAACCGGACCCAATCGGCCGTCAGCATGCAGGTGAAGCGGCTGGAAGAGCGGCTGCAGGCCGAACTGTTTCACCGCAGCACGTCAAGCGTCGATCTCAGTGCGGCAGGCGAGGGATTGCTCGGCTATGCCCGCCGCATTCTGAGCCTCAACGCGGAGGCGGTTGGCCGGGTGCGCGCGCATGGCACGGATGGACGGGTTCGCCTTGGCGTGATGGACGACTATGGGACGATGATCGTCCCGCCGCTGCTCAAGGAGTTCATCGCCAGCTATCCGCTGATCCATGTCGAGATGGAGACGGGGCTGACGTCGACGATGACCGATCGGCTCGGCGAACCCTATGACCTCGTGATCGCGATGCACCCCGAGGGACGCGGCGAGGGCGAGTTGCTGCGTACCGAGCAGGCGGTGTGGGCTGCGAGCGCCGCGCATCGCATCGAGGAGCTCGATCCGCTGCCGGTCGCGCTCTATCCGCAGGGCTGCCTGTTCCGGAGCTGGGCGATGCAGGCGCTGGACGAGGCGAACCGGCCGTGGCGGCTCGCCTTTGTCAGCCACAGCCTGTCCGCGGTCGAGGCGATCGCGGCGCAGGGCCTCGCCGTGACCGTGGTTAAGTCGGGGACGTTTCCGCAGACTCTGCGTCGGCTGACCGCGCGCGACGGCATGCCGAGGTTGCCGCGGGCCGAGATACGGCTGCATCGCGCGCAAAACCTGTCGCACGCGGCGTCACTCCTGGCCGATCATCTCGTCGCGGCGCTGCGGCAGCCGGCGAGGCGAGCGGCGATTTAATAGGTCGCGCGTCCGCCGGAGATGTCGAACACCGCGCCGGTGGAGAACGCGCAGTCCTCTGATGCCAGCCACGCCACCATCGAGGCGAGCTCCTCGACCTGCACGAAGCGGGCTTTCGGGATCTTCGACAGCATGAAGTCGATGTGCGCTTGCGTCATCTGGTCGAAGATCGCGGTCTTCGCCGCGGCCGGCGTCACCGCATTGACCAGGATGTCGTGCTGCGCGAGCTCCTTGCCGAGCGATTTGGTGAGCGCGATCAGGCCCGCCTTCGACGACGAATAATGCGCGGCGTTCGGATTGCCTTCCTTGCCGGCGATCGAGGCGATGTTGACGATGCGACCGTATTTCTGGCCGATCATGGTCGGCACGATCGCCTTGCAGCAGATGAAGGGACCCTCGAGATTGATGCGCATCACCCTGCGCCAGTCGTCGAGATCGGTTTCCCATACCGGCTTGTTGGCCCCGGTGATGCCGGCGTTGTTGACGAGAATGTCGATCTTGCCGAACGCCCGCAGCGTTTGATCGCGCGCGGCGTCGACCGCGTCGGGATCGGTGACGTCGGTCTTGATCGCGATCACGTTCTCGCCGATCGCCCGCGCGGTCTTCTCGGCCAGCGGCTGGTCGAAATCCCAGATCGCGACCTTGGCGCCCGACGCGACAAAGCGCTCGGTGATGGCGCGGCCAAATCCCTGCGCGCCGCCGGTGACGACGGCACAGCGGCCGTTGAGATCGATCTTGTTCATTGCCTTGTCCTTTGACATTTTGCTCAAATGCTCCACATGCGTTGGCGGAGATATCGTGCCTTGCCCCTCACCCGGATTGCTTCGCAATCCGACCTCTCCCCGCAGAAGGGCGGGGAGAGGTCAGAGCTAAAGCGTCCAGCCGCCGTCGATGACATGCGCGACGCCTGTCGTGAACGAGCTTTCGTCGCTGGCAAGATAGACGGCGAGCGCGGCGATTTCCTCGGCGGTGCCGAGCCGGCCCATCGGCTGGCGCGCAACGAACATCTCGCGTCCCTGCGGGCCGGCAGCCGCTGCACGCTCAAGCATCGAAGGCGTCTCGATGGTGCCGGGGCAGATGCAGTTGCAGCGGATGCCCTTGGTGATGAAGTCGGCCGCGACCGAGCGCGTCAGTGCCGCAACTGCGGCCTTGGTGGCGCTATAGACGTAGCGGTTCGGCGCCGCCTTCACCGCGCCGGCGGCGGAGGCGATGTTGACGATGGAGCCGCCGCCCTGCGCCAGCATGCCGGGCAGGAAGGCGCGCGTGGTGCGGTGCATCGACTTGACGTTGAGGTCGAAGGAGAAGTCCCAGTCGTCGTCCGAGCACTCCAGCGCCGTGCCGTGATGCACGAAGCCCGCGGCATTGAGCAGGATGTCGGTCTTCCCGGCGCGTTTTGCCATTGCCTCGACCGCTGCGGTGTCGCGCACGTCGAGCTTCGCAACCTCGGCGACGCCTTCCTGCTTGAGCAGTGCAAGCTTGCCTTCGTCGATATCGGACGCGAACACGGCCGCGCCCTCGCGGGCAAAGGCCAGCGCGCAGGCGCGGCCGATGCCGACGGCCGCTGCGGTTACGAATGCGCGTTTGCCCTTCAGGCGGTCTGACATGCGTTTCTTCCTTCTTTGGCGATTTGCAGTGTCATGCGCGGGCTTGACCCGCGCATCCATCTTCCGAAGAACGATGGATTGCCGGGTCGAGCCCGGCAATGACGGTTTGCGTCCTAGTGATTGTCGCGCGCCACGCCGACCTTGCCGGCGATGTCGTGGTAGCGCGTCGCGAGCTCGAGGCAGGCGCCGGTCGCGTGCTGGCCGACGGTCTGCCGGTAGAGCTCCTGCCACGGCGTCTGGTTGGCCGGATGCGGGAAGCCGCCCTTGGCCTTCAGCTCGGCGCGGCGGGTGCGCAGCTCATCCTCCGAGATCATGATGTTGGCGCTGCCCTTGTTGAGGTCGATGCGCACCTTGTCGCCGGTCCTCAGGATCGCGAGCCCGCCATCGGCGGCAGCCTCGGGCGAAGCGTTGAGGATCGAGGGCGAGCCCGAGGTGCCGGACTGCCTTCCGTCGCCGATGCAGGGCAGGGACAGGATGCCGCGTTTGATCAGCGCTGCCGGCGGCTGCATGTTCACGACCTCGGCGCCGCCGGGATAGCCGATCGGACCGGTGCCGCGGACGAACAGGACGCAGTGCTCGTCGATCTCGAGCGCGGGATCCTCGATGCGGTTGTGATAATCCTCCGGCCCCTCGAACACGATGGCGCGGCCCTCGAAGGCATTGAGGTCCTTCGGATTGGACAGGTACCGGTCGCGGAATTCCTTCGAGATCACGCTGGTCTTCATGATGGCGGAGTCGAACAGATTGCCGCGCAGCACGATGAAGCCGGCGTCCTTCACCAGCGGCTTGTCGTAGCCCCAGATCACGTCGCCGTCGGGCGCAGGTGCTTCCTTGCAATTCTCGCCCATGGTGCGGCCGTTGACGGTAAGGGCGCCTTCGTGGATGCGCTTGTGCTTGATCAGCTCGCGCACCACCGAGGGCACGCCGCCGGCGCGGTGATATTCCTCGCCGAGATAGAAGCCGGCCGGCTGCATGTTCACCAGCAGCGGGACGTCATGGCCGTATTTCTGCCAGTCGTCGATCGACAGCTCGACGCCGACATGGCGCGCCAGCGCATTGATGTGGATCGGTGCATTGGTCGAGCCGCCGATCGCGGAGTTGACCACGATGCAGTTCTCGAACGCCTCGCGCGTCAGGAAGTCCGACGGCTTCAAATCCTCCCAGACCATGTCGACGATGCGCTTGCCGGTCTCGTAGGCGATCTGGCCGCGCTCGCGATACGGCGCCGGGATCGCCGCGCAGCCCGGCAGCGAGAAGCCGAGCGCTTCCGCGAGCGAGTTCATGGTGGAGGCGGTGCCCATCGTGTTGCAATGGCCGACCGAGGGGGCCGAGGAGGCCACGATCTCGATGAATTGCTCATAGTCGATCTCGCCCGCGGCGAGCCGCTCCCGCGCCTTCCACACCACGGTGCCGGAGCCGGTGCGATGGCCCTCGTGCCAGCCGTTCAACATCGGGCCGCCCGACAGCACGATCGCCGGCAGGTTGACGGTCGCCGCCGCCATCATGCAGGCCGGCGTGGTCTTGTCGCAGCCGGTGGTCAGCACCACGCCGTCGAGCGGATAGCCGAACAGCACCTCGACCAGGCCGAGATAGGCGAGGTTGCGGTCGAGCGCCGCGGTCGGGCGCTTGCCGGTCTCCTGGATCGGATGGGTGGGAAACTCCATGGCGATGCCGCCGGCGGCGCGGATGCCCTCGCGGACGCGGTGTGCGAGCTCGAGGTGATGCCGGTTGCAGGGCGACAGGTCGTTGCCGGTCTGCGCGATGCCGATGATCGGCTTGCCCGACTGCAATTCCTCGCGCGTCAGGCCGTAATTGAGATAGCGCTCGAGATAGAGCGCGGTCATGCCCGGATTGTGCGGGTTGTCGAACCATTCCTGGGAGCGGAGCCTGCGGCCCTTGCCCTTGCTGGTCGCGCCTGCGGCGTCGTGCCCGTTGGTGGGGGGTTTTGTCATTGGTTTCTCCCGCAATGCAAACTCTGGTGGGCCCATTCAAGGGCTCTGGTTCAACGTCGTTGCTACCTTGCGCAAATCGCCGTGCAGTACAAACCCGACCGATCACGCACAGGTGTTTCGTGTGATGGATTGGACCTTAGTTGAAGGGTCTTGGTTGCGCTATCATTTTATCATTTTTCGTGTCCCTTATGACGGACAGGTAGCGGGCGAAGTCAATTGCGTCGCGCCGAGCTTTGCCGTTCCATGACACTGAAGCCGAGATCGACGACGGGTTCGGCGGGCCGGCGCCCTTCGAGCGTCTCGATCACCATCACGGCAGCGTTTCTGCCCATTTCGTAGCGATTGGTGCGCACGCTGCTCAAGGTCGGCTCGCTCGACGCCATGAATTCGAGGTCGTTGAAGCCGACGATCGCCATCTGCTGCGGCACCGCCATGTGCCGTCGCTTGCATTCGAACAGTGCGCCAAGCGCAAGGTCGTCATTGACGCAGAACACGGCGTCGATGTCGGGCGCCTTGGCGAGCAGGTCGGCAAACAGCGTCCCGCCGAGCGTGACCGAGGTCGGGATCGCCGTTGTCACAATCAGCTGTGGATCGAACAGCCCAGCGTCGGTCATCGCGGAGCGATAGCCGTCGAGCCGGCGCTGCACCCGCGGATCCATCCGTGCGCCGAGGAAGCCGATCCGCCGGTAGCCCCGCGCGAGCAGGTGGGCGATGGCCGCTTTTGCGGCGTCAAAATGCGAGAATCCGATCATCATGTCGATCGGGGAGGGACCGACCTCCATGATCTGGACGATCGGACAATCGACCGTCTCCATGATGCGGCGGGAATCGGCGGTCTGGTTGATGCCGGTAATGATCAGCCCGGCGGGCTTCTGTGCCAAAAACAGACGCAGCAGGCGCTCTTCCTGCAGGATGCTGTAGCGGGTGTTGGCGAGCTGAATGCTGTAGCGGCTGCCGTCGAGCGCGTCATAGATGCCGCGCAGCACGTCGGAGAACACGTTGTTGGTCAGCGACGGGATCAGGACACCGATCACCTCGGTGCGCTGCGACGCAAGCGCGCGTGCCGCGAGATTGGGCACGTAACCGAGTTCTTTTGCCGCACTTTCGACCCGCGCGCGCTTGCCGGCCGAAAGTGCTTCCGGATTCCTGAAGAACCGTGAGGCCGTGATCGGACTGACACCGGCGAGCTTCGCGACTTCGGCGAGCCGGATCTTGCCTGGCGTGATGCGCTTTCGGGCCATTTGCCGCTCATATCACGACGTTCGTCGCAGACAAACTGATATTGACAGCGCTACCAAGCGGTTGCTAATCGAACGATTGCCAAAACCGGATAAACTGCGGACAATAACGCCAGTCCAACAGCGCCGCGCACCCAGCGCGGCCGGAACAAAACAGAGCGGTGGCGGCACTCGTCGTACGTCGTCGGGAACTTGAGGGAGGGAAGTGGATGTCGTCGGTCCAGATTCGCGACGTGCGGAAATCGTTCGGCAATTTCGAGGTCCTGCACGGCGTGTCGATCCCGATCGAGGACGGCGAGTTCGTCGTTCTGGTCGGCCCTTCCGGCTGCGGCAAGTCGACCCTGCTGCGCATGCTGGCGGGGCTCGAGAACATCACCTCCGGCACGATCTCGATCGGCGACCGCGTCGTCAACAATGTCCAGCCCAAAGAGCGCGACATTGCGATGGTGTTCCAGAACTACGCGCTCTACCCGCACATGACCGTCGCCGACAACATGGGCTTCTCGCTCAAGCTGCGCGGCGCCAAGCCCGAGGAGATCTCGACCGGCGTCAAGCGCGCCGCGGAAATCCTCGCGCTGACGCCGCTGCTCGAGCGCTATCCCCGCCAGCTCTCGGGCGGCCAGCGCCAGCGCGTCGCCATGGGCCGCGCCATCGTGCGCGATCCCCAGGTGTTCCTGTTCGATGAGCCGCTGTCGAACCTCGACGCCAAGCTGCGTGTTGCGATGCGCACCGAGATCAAGGAGCTGCACCAGCGGCTGAAGACCACGACCGTCTACGTCACCCACGACCAGATCGAGGCGATGACCATGGCCGACAAGATCGTCGTGATGCATGACGGCATCGTCGAGCAGATGGGCTCGCCGCTCGAGCTCTATGACACGCCGGCGAACCAGTTCGTGGCCGGTTTCATCGGTTCGCCGGCGATGAATTTCCTCAAGGGCAATGTGAAGGTGAACGGCGCCGCCTATTTCGAGGGACCGAATGGCGTCAAGCTGCCGCTGAAATCGGCACCGGCCAATTCCGACGGCCAACCCGCGGTCTACGGCGTGCGGCCCGAGCATTTCACCATCGCCGATGACGGCGCCGAGGCCGAGATCGTGGTGGTCGAGCCGACCGGCTCGGAGACCCAGGTGTTCGCCAAGCTCGGCGGCGAGCAGGTCGTCGCCGTGTTCCGCGAGCGCCATCTGTTCAACCCGGGCGACAAGGTTCGGCTCAAGCCGGATCCGTCGCTGGTCCATCTGTTCGACGATTCGACGGGGAAACGACTGAACAGCTGACGGACCGATCGATCTTAATGGCCGACCAACAGGCCAGATCAAAAACAACAAAAACACAATCATAGGGAGAAGGACGATGCACGATTTTACTCGCCGCTCGCTACTTCAGGGCGGCACGGCGCTGGCTGCAACCGGCATGCTCACCGGGCCGGCGCTGTTCGACTTCGCCAAGGCCTGGGCGCAGAGCGCGCCCTGGAAGGCGGAGCCGGGCGCCAAGCTCACCGTGATGCGCTGGAAGCGCTTCGTGCCCGCGGAAGACGATGCATTCAACGCCATGGTCGCGGCCTTCAAGTCGGCAACCGGCACCGAGATGAACGTGTTCAGCGAGTCCTTCGAGGACGTGCAGCCGAAGGCCTCGGTCGCCGCCAACACCGGCTCGGGTCTCGACCTCGCCTGGGGCCTGCACACGCTGCCGCAGCTGTTCCCGACCAAGGTTCTCAAGATGAACGACGTTGCCGACTACCTCGGCAACAAGTATGGCGGCTGGACCGAAGCCGCGGCCAAGACGTGCAAGCAGGGCAATGACTGGCTCGGCATTCCCGTCGCGACCATCGGCGGCTATTTGACCTATCGCAAGTCGGCGGTCGAGAAGGCCGGCTTCAAGCAGGTGCCGTCCGATTTCCCGGCCTATCTCGAACTGTGCAAGGCGCTGAAGAAGAACAACACGCCGGCCGGCTTCGCGCTCGGCCACGCCACCGGCGACGCCAATGCCTGGGTGCACAACATCCTCTGGGGCCACAACGCCTGGACCGTCGACAAGGACGACAAGGTCATCATCAACTCGCCGGAGACGATGAAGGCGCTGGAGTATGCCAAGGCGCTGTCGGAGACCTTCATTCCGGGTGTCGCGTCCTGGAACGACTCCTCCAACAACAAGGCCTTCCTGTCCGGCGAGCTGTTCCTGACCTCGAACGGCATCTCGATCTACGTCGCGGCCAAGGACGATCCGAGCAAGAAGGAGCTCGCCGACGACATCGACCACGCATTGTGGCCGGTCGGCTCGATCGGCAAGCCGACCGAATTGCAGCTCGCGGTTCCGATCCTCGCCTTCAACTTCTGCAAATATCCGAACGCGGCGAAGGCCTTCATCGCCTTCATGCTGGAGAAGGAGAATTTCGAGAAGTGGCTGTCGGGCGCGCGGGGTTATCTCACCCACACGCTCAATGCCTACGACTCGGCTCCGGTGTGGACCGCCGACCCGAAGAATGCGGTGTTCGGCCAGGCCTCGAAGCGCGCGCTGCCGGCCTCCGGCATCGGCACGCCCGGCGAGAAGGCCGCGACCGCGATCGCCGACTTCATCGTGGTCGACATGTTCGCGAACTACTGCACCGGTGCCAAGGACGGCAAGGCCGCGATGGCGGAAGCCGAACGGCAGCTGAAGCGCATCTATCGCTGATGTGATGGACGCGGGCGGCGGAGCGCCGCCGCCCGCATCATCATTGGAATGCCATCATTGGAATATTGCGTAGTCATGCTCAATCCGTTGAGCAATCGGGACATCGCCTATGGCTGACATCGCCCTTGCGCCGCGACGTGCGAAGACCGAAATCCGCGAAGCGACCGCGTGGGATCAGCTCCGCCACAACAAGAACTGGCTCGGCTTCTGGTTCATGTTGCCGGCGATGGCGTTCCTGATCTTCTTCCTGGCCTATCCGCTGGGGCTCGGCATCTGGCTGTCCTTCACCGACACCCGCATCGGCCGCGTCGGTCATTTCATCGGCACCGAGAACTATGAGTGGCTGTGGGACGACGCGATCTTCTGGCTGTCGGTCTTCAACACGCTGCTCTACACCTTCATCGCCAGCGCCGTGAAGTTCGCGGTTGGGCTCTATCTGGCGCTGCTGCTCAACGAGCGCATGCCGTTCAAGGCGCTGTTGCGCGCCGCGGTGCTGATCCCCTTCATCGTGCCGACCGTGCTGTCGGCGCTGGCGTTCTGGTGGATCTTCGATTCCCAGTTCTCGATCATTTCCTGGTCGCTGAAGCACCTCGGCCTGATCACCCAGAACATCAATTTCCTCGGCGACACCACCTGGGCCCGGATCTGCGTGATCTTCGCCAATATCTGGCGCGGCGTGCCGTTCGTCGCGATCACGCTGCTGGCGGGCCTGCAGACCGTGCAGCCGTCGCTGTATGAGGCGGCGACGTTGGATGGCGCCTCGCGCTGGCAGATGTTCCGCTACATCACCTATCCTTTGCTGACGCCGATCATCGCCGTCGTGATGACGTTCTCGGTGCTGTTCACCTTCACCGACTTCCAGCTGATCTGGGCGATGACCCGCGGCGGCCCGGTCAACGCCACTCATTTGATGGCGACGCTGTCGTATCAGCGCGCGATCATCGCGGGGCAGCTGGGCGAGGGCGCCGCGATCTCGAGCGCGATGATCCCGTTCCTGCTTGCTGCGATCATGGTGTCATGGTTCGGCCTGCAACGCAGGAAGTGGCAGCAGGGAGAGAGCAATGACTGATCTTCCCGCCTCCAAGGTCGACCTCAAGAGCATCCTGTCGACGCCGTCGCGCGTCGACAACAGCGAGGGCATGAGCTACCTGCAGTCGGTGCCGCGGCGGATCGTGACGCTCTACATCCCGCTGTCGATCATCGTGATCATCCTGCTGTTCCCGTTCTATTGGATGGGGCTGACGGCGATCAAGCCGGATGAGCAGCTGCTCGATCTCGACAAGTACAATCCGTTCTGGACCTGGAATCCGACCTTCAAGCACATCCACAAGCTGCTGTTCGAGAGCTACTACCCGCACTGGCTCTGGAACACGATGTATGTGGCGGTGGGCGCCACCGTGCTGTCGATCATCGCGAGCGTGCTCGCGGCCTATGCGATCGTGCGGCTGCGCTACAAGGGCGCCAACGTCGTCGGCGGCCTGATCTTCCTGGCCTATCTGGTGCCGCCGTCGATCCTGTTCATTCCGCTCGCGACCGTCGTGTTTCAGTACGGCCTGTTCGACTCGCCCCTGGCGCTGATCCTGACCTATCCGACCATCCTGATCCCGTTCTCGACCTGGCTGTTGATGGGATATTTCAAGACCATTCCGTTCGAGCTCGAGGAATGCGCGCTGATCGACGGAGCCAGCCGCTGGCAGATCCTGATCAAGATCGTGCTGCCGCTCGCCGTCCCCGGACTGATCTCGGCCTTCATCTTCTGCTTCACGCTGTGCTGGAACGAGTTCATCTATGCGCTGACGTTCCTGCAATCGACCCCCAACAAGACCGTGCCGGTCGCCATCGTCAACGAATTCGTTGACGGTGACATCTATCGCTGGGGGTCCCTGATGGCAGGGGCGCTATGCGGCTCGCTGCCGCTGGTTGTTCTTTACGCGTTCTTCGTTGAGCATTATGTCTCGGCGATGACGGGTGCCGTGAAGGAATGAGCGCGCAAGGCCCGCAGCTGAATTCGAACAAGACAAGAAAAGGAGCAGGGTCGTGCACATTCTGATTCTGGGCGCCGCAGGCATGGTCGGCCGCAAGCTGACCGAGCGTCTCTTGCGCGAGGGCCGCCTCGGCAAGCAGGAGATCACCCGGATGACGCTGCAGGACGTGGTCGCGCCGGCCAAGCCCGCGAATGCCTCGATCCCGGTCAATGTGGTCGCATCCGATTTCGCCGATGCCGGCGCCGCGGCGCCCTTGATCGCCGAGCGTCCCGAGGTGATCTTCCATCTCGCCGCGATCGTCTCGGGCGAGGCCGAGGCCGAGTTCGACAAGGGTTATCGGATCAACCTTGACGGCACCCGCTATCTGATCGACGCCATCCGTGCCGTCGGCGGCGGCTACAAGCCGCGGCTGGTGTTCACGTCCTCGATCGCGGTGTTCGGCGCGCCGTTCCCCGAGAAGATCGGCGACGAATTCTTCCATACGCCGCTGACGAGCTACGGTACCCAGAAGTCGATTTGCGAGCTCCTGATCAACGATTACACCCGCAAGGGTCTGCTCGACGGGATCTCGATCCGCCTGCCGACAATTTGCGTGCGTCCGGGCAAGCCGAACAAGGCGGCGTCCGGCTTCTTCTCGAACATCATCCGCGAGCCGCTGGCGGGCGAGGAGGCGGTGCTGCCGGTCTCCGAGGATGTCCGGCACTGGCACGCCTCGCCGAAATCGGCGGTCGGCTTTCTGATCCACGCCGGCACGATGGATCTCAATGCGATGGGGCCGCGGCGCAATCTCAGCATGCCCGGGATGTCCGTCACCGTCGGCGAGCAGATCGCGTCGCTGGAGCGCGTCGCCGGCAAGAACGTCACCGCGCGGATCAAGCGGGTGCCCGATCCGACCATCATCAGCATCGTTTCGGGCTGGCCGCGCGATTTCGCCACCGACCGCGCGCTGAAGCTCGGCTTCACCACGGCCGAGAAGACGTTCGACGACATCATCCGGATCCATATCGAGGACGAACTCGGCGGCAAGTTCGCCGCCTGAGCGGCGTCCGAGCTAAAGCATGATCCGGAGAAGTGCGAAGTGGTTTTCCGAGAAGATCATGCTCAGACAAGGGGCTAAGGCGCGATGATGATGCAACCAGGCTTCATCGCGCTTTAGCGCGGCGCTTGAGATGACCAGAGTTGCCAGCATCGGCGAATGCATGATCGAGCTGCGCCAGGCCCCTGGCGGCCAGCTCGGCGGGTTGTATTCGCGCTCCTTTGGCGGCGACACGCTCAACACCGCGGTCTATCTGTCTCGGCTCGGCGTCCACGTCGATTACTTCACGGCGCTCGGCGATGATGCGCTGAGCGATGAGATGATCGCGGGCTGGGCGAGCGAAGGCATCGGCACCAAGCATGTCGCGCGATCGGCGGGCAAGCTGCCCGGCCTCTATCTGATCCAGACCGACGACAAGGGCGAGCGGCGCTTCTTCCACTGGCGTGACAGCGCCGCGGCGCGCGACCTGATGGATCTGCCCGAAACGGAAGACATCCTGAACTCGCTCGCGACCTATGACGTCGTCTATCTCTCGGCGATCACGCTCTCGATCCTGCGCGAGGATGGGCGGGAGCGATTGCTGGCGGCGCTGAAGCGTGCGCGGCTGCTGGGGACGCGGTTTGCGTTCGACACCAATTTCCGCGCCCGCGGCTGGCCGGACCTGAGCGTCGCGCGGAAGGTCTTCAGCAGCGCGTTCGAGACGGCCGATATCGTGCTTGCCTCGACCGAGGATCTGGCGCCGCTTTACCCCGGCGAGACCAACACGGCGCTGCTGGCAGGCATCTCGAGCCCCGAGGTCGTGCTGAAGCTCGCCGAGCCGGCGTGCATCGTGCGCTCGGCCGGCGGAACGCGCGAGGTGAAGGCGGAACAGCTCACCAAGCCGGTGGTCGATACCACCGCGGCCGGCGACAGCTTTGCCGCCGCCTATCTCGCCGCGCGGCTCGGCGGCGCCGAGCCGGAGGAGGCCGCGCGCGCCGGCCATCGGCTGGCCGGTGTCGTGGTGTGCTATCCCGGCGCGATCATTCCGCGCTACGCCATGCCGCCGAAAAAGGCGCTTCGTCTCCCATCATCCCGCAAGGCCTCGCAATGACAACGACATCGAAGCAGGACCAGATCGCCGAGCTGATCCGCCAGGCCACCGTGATCCCGGTGCTGACCATCGAGCGGCTCGAGGACGCGGTGCCGCTCGCGAAGGCGCTGGTCGCCGGCGGCGTGCGGACGCTCGAGGTGACGCTGCGGACGGCGGTCGCGGTCGATGCGGCCAAGGCCATCATCGCCGGTGTGCCGGAGGCAATCGTCGGGATCGGCACGATCCTCAATGGTGACGACCTGGCGCGCGCCGAGGCGCTGGGCGCCAAATTCGGCATCAGCCCGGGTGCGACGCCCGAGCTGTTGACGGCGGCAGCCGCCAGCCGGCTGCCCTTCGCGCCGGGGATCGCGACCGCCTCCGAGCTGATGCAGGCGCTGGCCCACGGCTTCGACGTCGTCAAATTCTTCCCGGCCGAGCAGGCGGGCGGTATCAAGGCACTCCGGGCTCTGGCCGGCCCATTTCCGCAGGTCAGGGTGTGCCCGACCGGCGGGGTCAGTGAGGCCAATGCGGCGACCTGGCTGGCCGAGCCCAATGTGCTGGCGGTCGGCGGTTCCTGGCTGTGCCCGGCGGCCGATATCCGCGCCGGCAATTGGGCCGGCATAACCGCCATGTGCGCGACGGCGATGAAAACGCTGAAAGCCGGCTAGAACTCCGTTCCGATAGAAACGGGGTTCTAGATTCTGGTTTTGACGCGTTTTCTTCACGCGAACCGGTGTCCACTTCGCTCGAAAACGCTCTCGAGATACGCTACATAACTCTCCGAACAGGAACAGGGAGATACGGCCATGACCGCCAGCATCGTGGGTTGGGCGCACACGCCATTCGGAAAGTTCGACGTGGAGACCGTCGAGGGTCTCGTGGTCAAGGTCGCCAACGAGGCGCTGGCTGACGCCGGCATCGCCGCGTCTGATGTCGACGAGATCATGCTCGGCCATTTCAACGCCGGCTTCTCGCCCCAGGATTTTACGGCCTCGCTGGTGCTGCAGGCCAATCCGGCGCTGCGCTTCAAGCCGACCACCCGGGTCGAGAACGCCTGCGCCACCGGATCGGCCGCCGTGCATCAGGGCATCCGCGCCATCGAAGCCGGCGCCGCGAAGATCGTGCTGGTGGTCGGCGTCGAGCAGATGACGAAGACGCCGGGCCCGGAGATCGGCAAGAACCTGCTCAAGGCGTCGTATCTGCCCGAGGACGGCGACACGGTCGGCGGCTTTGCCGGCGTGTTCGGCAAGATCGCGCAGGCCTATTTCCAGAAATACGGCGACCAGTCGGATGCGCTGGCGATGATCGCCGCCAAGAACCACAAGAATGGCGTCGCCAATCCCTATGCGCAGATGCGCAAGGATTTCGGCTTCGAGTTCTGCCGCGCCGAGAGCGACAAGAACCCGTTCGTCGCCGGTCCCTTGAAGCGCACCGACTGCTCGCTGGTCTCGGACGGCGCCGCCGCGCTGGTGCTGACCGATGCCGAGACCGCCAGGACCATGGGCAAGGCGGTGAACATCCGCGCCACCGCGCATGCGCAGGACTTCCTGCCGATGTCCAAGCGCGACATCCTGCAGTTCGAAGGCTGCACCACCGCCTGGCAGCGCGCGCTGCAGAAGGCCGGCCTGCAGCTCTCCGACCTGTCCTTCGTCGAGACCCATGACTGCTTCACCGTCGCCGAGCTGATCGAATATGAGGCGATGGGCCTGACGCCGAAGGGACAGGGCGCGCGCGCGATCATGGAAGGCTGGACCCAGAAGGACGGCAAGCTGCCGGTCAATCCGTCCGGCGGCCTCAAGGCCAAGGGCCACCCGATCGGCGCCACCGGCGTCTCCATGCATGTGATGAGCGCGATGCAGCTCACGGGGCAAGCGCCCGAGGGCATGCAGCTCAAGAACCCGCAGATCGGCGGCATCTTCAACATGGGCGGCGCCGCGGTCGCCAACTACGTCTCGATCCTCGAGCCGGCGAAGTAGCTTGAACATTGCCGAATGGCTGGCGGCGACGGCACGGGCGCGTCCGGACGCGCCGGCGCTGCTGACCGGCTTCGATCTCGACGCCGACTATGCCACCTTTGCCCGCCGCGCCGCCTCGATCGGGACGGCGCTGGCGCGCGATCACGGCGTTACCGCCGACGACCGCGTCGCGCTGTTTGCGTCGAACTGCACGCAATATCTCGAATGCCTCTACGGCATCTGGTGGATCGGCGCCGCCGCGATCCCGATCAACGCCAAGCTGCACGGCCGCGAGGCGGCGTGGATCTGCGGCAATGGCGGCGCCAAGCTCGCCTTCGTCTCCGACGACACGATGGGCGCGTTGAACGAGGCGAAGGACGACTGCCCCGCCGGCATGACCACGCTTTCGGTCGACAGCGACGCCTACAAGGCGATGCGAAGCGGCGAGGGGCCACCCGCGCCGCTGCCGCGCGAAAACAACGATCTCGCCTGGCTGTTCTACACATCGGGCACCACCGGTCGCCCGAAGGGCGTGATGCTCAGCCACGGCAATCTGGTCGCGATGTCGCTGTGCTATCTCGCCGACGTCGATCCGGCGACGCCGCACGATGCCTCGCTCTATGCCGCGCCGATTTCGCATGGCGCCGGCCTCTACAATTTCCCGCACGTCCGGATGGGCGGCCGCCACGTCGTGCCGGAGTCCGGCGGCTTCGATCCGGACGAGGTGCTCAACCTCGGCCGCCAGCTCGACAATGTCGTGATGTTCGCGGCCCCCACGATGGTGCGCCGCCTGGTCGATGCCGCGAAGAAGCGCGGCGAGAACGGCCAGGGGCTGCGCACCATCATCTATGGCGGCGGTCCGATGTACACGGCCGACATCACCGATGCGATCGCGACGATGGGCCAGCGCTTCGTGCAGATCTACGGCCAGGGCGAGTCGCCGATGACCATCACGGCGCTGTCGCGCGACTGGCACCGCGCGAGCGACCATCCGCGCTATCTCGAACGGCTGGCTTCGGTCGGGCTGGCGCAGAGCGTCGTCACCGTGCGCATCACCGACAAGGACGGCAACCCGCTGCAAGCCGGGGAGACCGGCGAGATCGAGGTCAAGGGCGCGACCGTGATGCTCGGCTACTGGAACAATCCGAAGGCCAATGCCGAGACATTGAAGGACGGCTGGCTGCGCACCGGCGATGTCGGCCGGCTCGATGCCGACGGCTTCCTCACGCTGTCGGACCGCTCCAAGGACGTGATCATCTCCGGCGGCACCAACATCTATCCGCGCGAGGTCGAGGAAGCCCTGCTGACCCATCCAGATGTCCGCGAGGTCTCGGCCATCGGCGTGCCGGATCCGGAGTGGGGCGAGATCGTCGTCGCCTGCGTCGTGCTGGCGGACGGCGCTACCGCTGACGACGGCAAGCTCGACGCGCATTGCCTTGCCTCGATCGCCCGCTTCAAGCGGCCGAAGCGTTATGTCTATCTCGATGCACTGCCGAAGAACAATTATGGCAAGGTGCTGAAGACCGCGCTGCGGGAGATGCTGGCCAAAGGCATGGGCTAAATCGCGGCGAGGCTGGGTTGAATCGAAAATATCGAAAACAACCCCATGCACAGTAGGGATTGGGGTCACTAGAGCGGTTAAGGGATAGGCCGGGACCTCCCGCCGCGCTAAGCTGCCCGTGCTTGTCACCGGGAGAACGGACCATGGGAATCGAGACGTCTCTGTCGCTGTCGGAAGTGAACGATCGTATCGCGATCCTCCGGGACAATATCAGGCAGCTGATCGAGCAGGCCGCGGGCGCAGCCGGCGCCGAAGTCGAGGAGCGCATCGCCGAGCGGCTCGAGCAGCAGAATGCGGAACTGGAAAGGCTCCTGAAGGCGCGCGAGGTGATGACGGGGCAGTCGCCGGCATAAGGGCGGCGGTGAATACGCTTCGTTTAGCCCATCCGCGTTCCGCCGCACGGAAGCGGCCCGGCTGCCGCCATGCATACGCCCATACGCCCGGCGCAGCTTGATCTCTTTGAAAAGCTCCCGTTACTAGCTCCATAACCACGACATCCGGGAGCGAACAGGACGATGGGACCACTGCAGGGTATCAAGGTCGTCGACATGACGACCGTGCTGATGGGACCCTACGCCACGCAGATGCTTGGCGATTACGGCGCCGACGTCATCAAGGTGGAATCGCCCGATGGCGACGTGACGCGGCAGATCGGTCCGACGCGGCATCCCGGCATGGGACCGGTGTTCCTC
Source organism: Bradyrhizobium sp. UFLA01-814 (assembly GCF_046718885.1). Lineage (NCBI taxonomy): Bacteria > Pseudomonadati > Pseudomonadota > Alphaproteobacteria > Hyphomicrobiales > Nitrobacteraceae > Bradyrhizobium > Bradyrhizobium sp. UFLA01-814. Next base: position 102,000 of record NZ_JAQOSR010000006.1, read on the forward strand.
AACACCAACCGCAGCAAGCGCTCGGTTTGCCTCGATCTGAAGAAGCCGGCGGGGCGCGAGGCGGTGCTGCGGCTGATCGCGAAGGCCGACGTGCTGGTCTACAATGTGCGCCCGCAGGCGATGGCGCGGCTGCAGCTCGGCTATGACGTCGTTTCCGAGGTCAACCCGCGGCTGATCTATGCCGGCGTGTTCGGCTTCGGCCAGGAGGGACCTTATGCCGCCAAGCCTGCCTATGACGACCTGATCCAGGGCGCGACCGCGCTGCCGGCGCTGATGGCGCAAACCTCCGACGGCGTGCCGCGCTATGTGCCGAACGCGCTGGTCGATCGCATCGTCGGCCTCACCGCGGTCGGCGCGATCTGCGCGAGCCTCGTGCATCGCGACCGCACCGGGCAGGGCCAGCGCGTCGACATTCCTATGTTCGAGACCATGGCCGGCTTCGTCATGGGTGACCACATGGGCGGCTTGACCTACGACCCACCGCTCGACAAGGGCGGCTATGCGCGCCATCTGTCGCCGGACCGGCGGCCGTACAAGACGCTCGACGGCTATATCTGCGTGATCGTCTACAACGACAAGCAGTGGGAGAATTTCTTCAAGGCGACCGGCCGCGACGATCTGCGCAGCGATCCGAAATTCGCGACCTTCGCCGGCCGTGCCACCAATATCGATGTCGTCTACGCCGAGCTCGCGCGTATTCTCCAGACCAAGACCACAGCCGAGTGGAACGAAATCCTCGAAAAGGCCGACGTGCCCGTGATGCCGATGCACGATCTCGAGAGCCTGCTCGAGGACCCGCATATGGTCGCGACCGGCGTCTTCCCCGTGGTCGATCACCCGACCGAGGGCCGGATCCGCAGCATGACTCCGTCGGCGCGCTGGTCGGAGACCAGGGTTGAGCCAAGCCGGCTGGCGCCGCGGCTCGGCGAGCACAGTGCGGAGATTTTGCAGGAGGCAGGTTTCTCCACCGAGGAGATCGCGGCGATGGTGCGCGACGGCGCGGCCAAAGCGGTGCAGGCATAGGAGCACGACAGATGGATTTCGCACTCTCCGCCAACCAGGAATCGATCCGCGATGCCGTCGCCAAGATCTGCTCGCGCTTTGACGAGGCCTACTGGCTGAAGAAGGACAAGGAGGGCGGCTATCCGGCCGACTTCCACCGCGCGCTGGCCGATGCCGGCTGGCTCGGCATCTGCATTCCCGAGGAGTATGGCGGCTCCGGGCTCGGCATCACCGATGCCGCGATCATGATGCGCACGATCTCCGAATCCGGCGCCGGCATGTCCGGCGCGTCCGCGGTGCATATGAACGTGTTCGGGCTCAATCCGGTGGTGGTGTTCGGCACCAAGGAACAGTGCCAGCGCATGCTGCCGCCGATCATCGACGGCCGCGACAAGTCCTGCTTCGCGGTGACCGAGCCCAATACCGGCCTCAACACCACGCAGCTCAAGACCCGCGCGGTGCGCCAGGGCGACAAATACATCGTCAACGGCCAGAAGGTGTGGATCTCGACCGCGCAGGTCGCCAACAAGATCCTGCTGCTCGCGCGCACCACGCCGCTGGAGGAGGTGCGCAGCCCGACCCATGGCCTCAGCCTGTTCTACACCGATTTCGACCGCAAGCGCGTCACCGTGCACGAGATCGAGAAGATGGGCCGCAAGCCGGTCGATTCCAACGAGCTGTTCTTCGAGAATTTCGAGATCCCGGTCGAGGACCGCATCGGCGAGGAGGGCCGCGGCTTCGAATACATCCTGCACGGCATGAATCCCGAACGCATCCTGATCGCGGCCGAAGCGGTCGGTCTCGGCCAGATCGCGCTGAAGCGGGCGTCGGAATATGCCAAGGGCCGCATCGTGTTCAACCGGCCGATCGGCATGAACCAGGCGATCCAGCACCCGCTGGCGAAGTGCTGGATGGAGCTGGAGGCTGCCTGGCTGATGGTGTTGCGCGCCGGCTGGCAGTATGACCAGAACCTGCCCTGCGGCCCCGCGGCGAACTCCGCAAAGTATCTCGCGGCGGAAGCCGGCTTCCATGCCTGCGAGCAGGCGGTGATGACCCATGGCGGTTTCGGCTACGCCAAGGAGTATCACGTCGAGCGTTACTTGCGGGAATCGCTGATTCCGCGCATCGCGCCGATCAGTCCGCAGCTGATCCTCAGCTTCATCGGCGAGAAGGTGCTCGGCCTTCCGAAGTCGTATTGATGAGAATGGGCTCGCGTAGAGACGCCGTTGTGTTTTCCCTCCCCCTGAAAGGGGGGGGCAGGGTGGGGGTC
>NZ_JAQOSR010000070.1:0-41745 GCF_046718885.1 Bradyrhizobium sp. UFLA01-814
AACAGGCGCACGGTTATGTCAATGCAGTTTGGGTGGGAGAAGTCGTCCCGCTCTGCGCGGCTGCCATCTTCCAACGCTATCCAATGTATGCGACGGCGACTGAGGATATAACACTGAAGGACTTTAGCGATTTGTTCCGACCCGGCGGCGTTCTCGATGACTTTTTTCAGAGATACTTGTCGCCGCTGGTCGTCAAGGGCCGAAACGGCCTTGCGCTTGCGACCATCGATGGCGCTGCGGTCCCGATCCATGCCAATGCCCTGGCTCAGTTCCAGCGCGCGCAAGAGATTCGGAAGGCGTTTTTCAGCGGCCCCGGCTCGGCGCCCGCCGTTAAATTCAGCATCAAGCCTCTCCATCTCGCCTCCCATCTGCGGCGCGCGACTTTCGCCATGGATGGCAAGGAGATCTTCTATCGTCACGAGGCGCCGCGCATCTACGAGCTCGAATGGCCGGCCCGAACCGAAGCAAGCACTGCCTCCATCACACTCACCGCCTCGGATGGGACCGAGGAGAAGATTGAGAGCTCAGGTCCTTGGGCATTGTTCCGGCTTGTCGGTGCCTCGCGGCTGTCTTCACGGGGCACCTCCAATCGCTTCACCTTCACGATCGGCGGAGCCGACCGACCCAGTGTGACTTACGAGCTGCGCGCGGAAAGTAAAAGAAATCCGTTCAACTTGAATGTCCTTCGTTCGTTCCGTTGTCCGAATAACCTGTGACGACAACGCTGTGAGCGCGGTTCCTAACCGTTTTCGGGATAAAAGGGCCAAATGCAGCCGGCTGCAAGTTGGCGGAATACTCGCTTCCACCGAGACGCCGAAACTCCGCCTCCTGTTGATCGCAAGTGGCCGTTCCACACGTCCACGATATGTAGCATCGGCTTCGAAATGATCCTGCATTGCCTGCTCATGCAAGAGACAACCGACGATACCAATACGACCGTCGATCACTTGGCTGGGGCTACACAGTGAATCCGGCTGCGCCCCTGGGATACGTGCTTGGCGGTCGTTTCGACCTGCTAGAGGTGATCAATGAGGGGAGCGCCAGTACAGTCTATCGTGCGATCGATCGGATCGGCCTGTGGGCGCGCGAACAAAATCCAGAAGTGGCAGTGAAGGTCATTCACCCACATTCGAAGATGCGCCAGAAATCTGTCGAGCTGCTGCATCGCGAGGCGCGCCTTTTGCGTAACTGCATGCACCGAAATTTGGTGCAAATCTACGATTCCGATTACGACGGCAAGTATCACTACCTGGTTATGGAGCTCCTCAAGGGGCCTTCGCTAGCGCACATCCTGGCCGATCGTCAGGGACAGCCGCTGTCGCCCTCGCTATCCTTTCAGATCGTCCGTGGTGTCGGGCAGGCGCTCGCGCATATGCACCGTCTAGGCATCGTCCATGGCGACCTCAGACCAGCCAACATCGTCATAACTTCGACGGGCGAAATCAAAATTCTGGATTGTGGGACAGCGCTCATGCTCGACGTTCCGGCACAAGACGATAGGGCCAGAGCCATACTCGACCAAATCGGCCTGCTGACACCGGCATATGCCTCGCCAGAGCTGTTGATGAGAGAGCCGCCAGCAGAGAGCGACGATGTCTATTCTCTCGCGGTGGTGGCCTATCTGGCCCTGACTGGCGCCCATCCTTATGCGCAGCGGGCAGCCGATGAGGCACTCAAGGTGAACCTCACACCGGCACCGCCACGGACCATTTCGCCAGTGCAATGGCGGGTGCTCGCTTCAGGCCTCGCCCTTAAGCGCCGCGACCGTATCGAGACAGTCGACGAGTTCGTCCAGCGCCTCGGCCACCCGCCCTGGCGCTACCGGTTGTTCGGCCAGGGCATACTGGCCCGGTGGCTTAGTAGGCTGAAGTTTACATGATTGGGCAGTCAGGATCGACGGCGGGCAGGCGCTCTCCTTGAGTGCTCATCGCTATTCGCTAGCAAGACCCCACGCTGCTGATGGGGCGCCCGACTCAGCACCGTGATCCAATCGGTTTGCTGGTTCCTTACGATGATTTTGCGATCATCCGCACAAGTACGGCGTTTTGGATGTCGGTTGCCGACAAGGGTTGTCGGCCTTCGAACATGACGCAGCTTCATTTGAAGCGGGCTGTCGTTCGCCGCTGAGCGCCAGATTCTGCAGCGCGTTGAAAGATCACAATGACGCGCAATGCGTGCCAATTACGTGCTCCTCTTTGCGAAAGCTCAAGTGAGCCAACCAGCAAATGGACTAGCATGGACCTTGTTCTCTCTTGTCTCCAGGCCATTCCGGACCATGCAGTCTACATTAATAGTCACCTTGTTGATAGGCTTGGTCTCGCTGGTGTACTCGACCGCCGGCCAAGTTGGGGGAACAGCATTTCTCGCAGTCATGGCCTTTGCAGGCCTTTCGGCCGAGCAGATGCGCCCGACTGCACTTGTCTTAAACGTTGTTGCCGCCAGCTATGCGAGTTGGAGGCTGCATCGGCACAGAAAGATTGAATGGAATCTGCTTTGGCAGATCTCGATTCCGTCAATGTTGACGGCCTTCATCGGCGGGCTGCTGGCGATCGGCGGATCGCTCTACCATATCATGACCGGTACGCTGCTGATTGCAGCCTCGTTCTTGATGTTGCTCAAGTCGTGTCGGTCATGTCAAGCATCGTCAGGTGCCGCTTGGTCGTGCCGCGCTGGTAGGCGCTGCCACGGGCCTGCTCTCCGGATTCACGGGAATTGGCGGTGGCGTCTTTCTCGTCCCACTGATCCTGATGCTTGGTTGGGTCTCTCCGAGGCAGGCTGCTGGGCTCTCACCGCCATTCATCCTCTCCAATTCGGTAGTCGCGCTGGCGGGGGTGCTGCTGTCCGGTCAGTCAGTGAACCCAGAGATTGCCATCTACATATGCGGTGCGGCTCTTGGAACCATGCTGGGAACCTGCATCGGGCTGCGGTGGATGAACGATTGGGCCACGCGATATGTTCTTGCGACCATCCTGTTCTTTGCAGGCGTCAGGCTGCTGTTATCTCGGTAAGGCAATGCCCAAATTTACGCCTTTCTGTCTTGCCTTGCCCGCTTCGTGGCGGCTTGAGGGTGATTGTTTTCATTGCGCGTGAGCGCGTCCACCTGGGGCGTCAGCGTCATGGATGTAGTATTCGCGGCAGACGTCGAAGCCCACGAATTGCAGCAGGCTGCATCACGACGTGTTCTTCTCCGAGAGTTCGCTGATCACGTCCGGCAACAACAAGGTCACCGAGACCATCGATTCGGTCGGCGCCAGCGCGACATCTACGAGGGCGTCTGACGCCGCCGCTTCGAAGATGTCATCGTGATCATCGCGTGCCTTAAGGCTGGATACGACGATAGACGTCAAAACGCATACGCTCCACGAGGTAGTGCGCACCTGCTTTACGGTTGCCGGCGACGCGGATCGAAGATCCGGAGGGGCCTATGAGGAGATCTGTCGCAGGCAGCGCAGGATACGACCGTGGCCGGATTCTCTCCAGGTGGAGGTGATGCCATAAGCTATCGATAATCAGATTGGCGCTCACGGCCCATGAGTATTGTTGCGCTTGTGCGAAAAGATGGACGAATCCTCTGCGCCTTTGGCTGGTGACCAGCCTGATGGAGCCAGGTCCGGCGGCTAAGCGAGATGGTCCGCTCCGATGGACATCTGGCTTTGCCTCCGCGCATAAGCCTTGCCAAACGGACGCAACCAGGGGGCTTGTGCCCCTGCTGGAGTTTGGCTAGATCGCAAGGGTTCATTTTAGGATTTCGATAATGGCAATTGGTACTGTGAAATGGTTTAACCCGAGCAAAGGTTATGGCTTCATCAAACCGGATGATGGTGGCCCCGACGTCTTCGTACACATGCGTGCCGTTGAAAAGGCTGGCTACCCGGATCTCGCGGAGGGGGCGAAGATCAGCTACGAACTGAAGACCGGCAGTTCGGGTAAAGCGTCTGCTGAGAACCTGCGACTTGGGTGAGGTCGCCCTTATAGAGACATGCTGGAGGATACCGCCGTCGCGGGCCGCTGTGTCCGAACCTCAAGAAATCAGCATGCAAGCGCGATCGGAAGCCGATCAGATCATTGTGATCGCGCCGGCGCGAACTCCTGGCGGATCGCGACCGAAAGAGGCGGCGCTTGTGCAAAAACGTGACGATCTGTTCGACAGAACGGTCGAGGGCTTCGGCAGCTGCGGACCAAGGTGAAGTCATGGGCCGGTGCCGAACGCTCTTTGTAGAATATCCAACGGATCGATATCAACGCACATGGCGGGGGGACCGATGCGATCGGCAGCTGCCAGAACATCGGCTGGACCGATAAGGCATGAGGCATTGGCACGGTCGAGCGCAGCACTCTCCCTTGCAAAAGCAGCGCGTTGCCGTCTGGGATCAAGGCCACGAAGGGTATAAGGCGCCGTTGCATTCGGGGCGCAACTCCGCCGGTTTCGCCATTGAAGCAGCAACACGCGGCGCGTTTCGGATGGCCTGCGAGGCGCCGAGCATGTTCCGCTTAAGAAGACGAGGCGCGCTTTCGCTCAGATTTGCGAGCTTTCAAGGCACGACGTTTCATCGTCGCCGTAAGCTTCTTTGTTCCTGGTGTGTTGGGTGCAAGGCGGACGCTGCCGGTCCCCGAAACAAATTGACCACCCTTGTCCATTCGTTTCATGCCGTTCTCCAATTAAATAGCCTTATGCCGAATCTCGGATTTCGAAGTAGCTCTAAGGACCAACCGCTAGCGAAAAATCACATCCGTCGCCATTGCATTTGATCTTTCGATCAGCGGCTTATGTGCTTACCGTAAACGAAAAGCAGAAACAAGCTTTCGGGGGAAACACGCATTGTACGATCCGGACGCGGATCGCGTCATCATGTCCGAGCGCGCCAGCGTCATGCCCCGATGCAGAATGACCTACGGGATCGATAATTCTTTTCATTACGCGCAACTCGATGATCTATGATTAAAGGAATGGTCGCAATAGACTCATATAGCAACCGGTCATTGTCTCATTGAAGCGATCAGCGCCCGCACAGAGAATTTCGACGATGCTGGTTGTCGCATTGTCCGTCGCGGCCAAATCAGATCTCGCAAGCGTCGCGTTTTTCGAACCTTTCGACCTGTGATCCTGCAAACGACGATAGTGCTCCTGAACTTGCTCTGTGGATTCATCATCAGGCAGTCGTCAACGCTCCCCCACAACATCTGCCAAAGCCGGCGACCACTCGCGCTAAGATCGGAGAATCATGCGTTCGCCGTCGGTTTCCTGGATCCTGCTGGAGTTCGTCAGCTGTTCGTAAGCAAACGCATCGAGGATGCGTTAGGTGGGGCAGTCAACAAACGCAAAACCTTCGATCGCGATGGGCTCATAGCTGATTTTGACCGAGGTATTGGCCTTCCGCCGATTTCTCAAACTGCGAGCGCCGCTGGCCATCCAACAGAGTCGAGCTTGGCTCGGGTGCGCGTCGCCGCAAAGCCTATGACGGAAGAGCGACGAAAGTCCATGAGTACCACTCACGCGACATAGAGCGCAGAGCTTGAATCGGACCCTGCGTCAAGTTGTACAGTCCGCGCAGACATGCCTGCGAAAGCACTGACGAATGAAGCAACCGTTTTCTTTTGTACTATGTTCTACTTTCGGTTTGCTGGCCCTAATCGGAGTTGCGCTTGCTGTCCGTCGCTCAACTGCACCATACACGATACTGATCGCGAGCCAGCCTCTAGGTGATCGGAATGGGCACATCATTGTCAGTCTTCAAGACGCCTGTCGCGTTGCCGATCGGCAATCGAAGGGCGCAGGAATCACGGCGATCGGTCAGCAAATGGGCAGCGAAAAAGGGACGTACTTGGCTCCGCTTGACGTTCACCGCGAGCTCGAAGTCTCTTGTGCCTAAAGGGGAGCATGCAATTCAAAGAGCTCCGCGTGTTTGGCGGTCGCTGATTCGGCGAGCCCATTCGGTAACTCATCAGACCACGAGGATAGCGGTCGAGCCGACAAGTGGCTGTCGCACTCGTCAGGGCAGGGCATCCAGGTACATTGGATAACGATAATGAGACGCATTGACGAGCGCGACAAATCGCCCATTTCGGAATTTGGTGCCGCTGAAGGTCGAGGCGCTGACGGTTCTAGCGCTGAACCGGCTTGTGCTCCCGGTGAAGAGGGGCCATCGTTCGGTTCCATTGTGGATCGGATGCGGTCCGAGCTTCAGGATTCAGGTCCTCCGGATTCTCGCAGCATGCAGCGCGACAGCGGTGCAGGCCGATTTGCTGCTCCCTCCTCCGGTGCACATCGGCTCCTCGGGGGCGCGTTGCAGGCCGCAATCGGTGGAAGTCGTCGTCGTTTGCGCTCCTTGCCGGAATCCGGCTCGTCGCGAACTGATGGGGAACTGCCGCGCGATGATCCAGAGACGGAAAGCCCGCTAGGGCGCCCTCTCCCGTCGCACGGGGGGGCTGGACCAGGAGGGGGGCGCGTCCACGATGCGTCTGCCCAGAATGTCCAAACCCCGGGCCTGCAGCGGCCTCATAGAACGTACAGTGGGAGACCAAGGCGAGATGCGGGCTTCTCGCATCCGAGTGGCGAGGAGTTCTGGCGCGACGATCGAGAGGCTGAAAGCTCGCACGCGAGCAGACGCCCACTGGACACGCAGTCCGTGTCTGAGAGAAGTGATAGACTGGGAAGGTGGGTAGCCGATGCGCCTGCGCAACCATTCCAGCCTGGGAGCTCGGAGCGAGCCCATGGACCTGATCGTGGCGCAGCCAATCTGGAAATTAATCCATCGGCTTCGGATGGCGACCGGCGACGCGCCGATCGGGCCACTGACCGCCCGCCAACAGCCAGGCTGGCGCCGTATGGCCAATCCATCTCTGACCGAAGTGGCCGAACCGGGAGGTCGCATATCGACAATGCTGCCGCGCAGAATGTCCAAGTTGGAATACCGGAAAGGCATTCTAGACGTTCAGATGAACTAAATGCCGCCTTAAGGGAAATCGCCAGCGCTCGCGACATCAGCGTTTTCTCACGCGCAGTTGTACGTTACAGCAAGCAGCTGGGAAGGCAGGATCTTTCAGACTTTCTGCAAACCGCAGCTGGCCGTTTCGATGCTCGATTTGTGCCGCTGTTGGAGGAAAATATCCGGTCCTCGTGGGGATACGCCACGACATGCAATGAGCTGAGCCGGGAAGCTGGAGGTGAGGCCGGCATAAGAGCTTGCCAGGCCTTAGCGGTTCGGTTGTCGCGCCTCGACAAGGCGCTTATGAAGCAAATCGATCCCATCGCACTTTCTCTGTTCGCATTATCGTTCGGCCGACATTCCTCGGCGGCGAGCTGTCGCGAGGCTGCCGTCGCAATCGCCGGTGAGGTGCCGTCCCAGCTCTCGCGTTTTGACCTGCAGGCGCTTTCAAACCTGGTGAACGGTTTCAGCAAATGGCCAGGCGCGTCGGACTGTCGCGAGGCTGCCGTCGCAATCGCCGGTGAGGTGCCGTACCAGCTCTCGCGTTTTGCTCCGCAGGCGCTTTCGAACCTGGTGAACGGCTTCAGCAAATGGCCGGACGCGGTGGGCTGTCGCGAGGCTGCCGTCGCAATCGCCGGTCAGGTGCCGTCCCAGCTCTTGCGTTTTGCCCCGCAGGAACTGGCGAACCTCGTGAACGGTTTCAGCAAATGGCCGGACGCGGCGAGCTGTCGCCACGCTGCCGTCGCAATCGCCGGTGAGGTGCCGTCTAAGCTCTTGCGTTTTGAGCCGCAGCACCTGGCGAATCTGGTGAACGGTTTCAGCAAATGGCCGGACGCGGCGGGCTGTCGCAAGGCTGCCGTCGCAATCGCCGGTGAGGTGCCGGCCAAGCTCTTGCGTTTTGACCCGCAGCACCTGGCGAACCTGGTGAACGGTTTCAGCAAATGGCCGGACGCGGCGGGCTGCCGTGAGGCTGCCATCGCAATCGCCGGCAGGGTGCCGTCCCAGCTCTTGCGTTTTGACCCGCAGGCGCTGGCGAACCTGGTGAATGGTTTCAGCAAATGGCCGGACGCGGAGGGCTGTCGCGAGGCTGCCGTCGCAATCGCCGGTCAGGTGCCGTCAAAGCTCTTGCGTTTTGCCCCGCAGGAGCTGACGGACCTGGTGAACGGTTTCAGCAAATGGCCGGACGCGGCGGGCTGTCGCGAGGCCGCTGTCGCAATCGCAGGTCAGGTGCCGTCCCAGCTCTTGCGTTTTGACCCGCAGGCGCTGGCGAACCTGGTGAACGGTTTCAGCAAATGGCCGGACGCGGCGGGCTGTCGCGAGGCTGCCGTCGCAATCGCAGGTCGGGTGCCGTCCCAGCTCTTACGTTTTGATCCGCAGGCGCTGGCGAATCTGGTGAACGGTTTCAGCAAATGGCCGGACGCGGTGGGCTGTCGCGAGGCTGCCGTCGCAATCGCCGGTCAGGTGCCGGCCAAGCTCTTGCGTTTTGTCCCGCAGCACCTGGCGAACCTGGTGAACGGTTTCAGCAAATGGCCGGACGCGGTGGAGTGTCGCGAGGCTGCCGTCGCAATCGCCGGTCGGGTGCCATCCCAGCTCTTGCGTTTTGCCCCGCAGCACCTGGCGAACCTGGTGAACGGTTTCAGCAAATGGCCGGACGCGGTGGGCTGTCGCGAGGCCGCCGTCGCAATCGCAGGTGGGGTGCCGTCTCAGATCTTGCGTTTTGACCCGCAGGAGCTGGCGAAGCTGGTGAACGGCTTCAGCAAATGGCCGGACGCGGCGGGCTGTCGCGAGGCTGCCGTCGCAATCGCCGGTCGGGTGCCGTCCCAGCTCTTGCGTTTTGACCCGCAGGCGCTGGCGAATCTGGCGAATGGTTTCAGCAAATGGCCCGAAGAAGCATTCACGGGCCAAGCGACGGTCGCAATCGCTCGTGAGGTCCGTCGCTGTGGCTATCAACTGTCCCATTTTACTCAGCAGGCGCTGGCGAATCTGGTGAACGGATTCAGCAAGTGGCCGGAAGACCCGGACACTTGCCAAGCCGCGGCCGTAATCGCGGGTGAGGTCGGTCGCCGCGCGCTCTCCGATTTCACGCTGCAGCAGATGGCACATCTGATAAATGGCTTCAGCAAGTGGCCCGACGACGCAGCGTGTCACCGGGCGCTGGTGGATGTCGCACGCGGACTAGGCCGGGCAGGCCAACGCTTCGGTACCTTCACGACGCCTCAGTTCGGCATGATCGCCAATGCCCTGGGGCGAAGTATCGTGAGAGGAGAGGAGGCGGGCGAGATCACAGAGACCGCGCTGCTGAAGGATCGCTTGCATCAGTTGGCCCATCACCTTCACTACGACAATGATCGGCTGGAGCAGAGCGATGTTCGGACCATCGCCAGCATTTTCAAGGCCTTGGCGAAGGCTCGTCTGTTCGAGGATCTGGGCTCACTCGCCCCGACCGGGTTGGATCGGCTCAACGAACTGCATCGTGCCCCTGGTTTTGCCGCCCAGAATAACCTCGAAACCATGGGCAATCTCTGTGCCGCGCTGGTGCCGCTGGCGCGCAGCGCGCACCTGCGCTGGCACCGCAGAGTGGCTCTCCACTTGCTGAACGATCTCCAGCCGGTCGTGGAGCAAAAGATCGCGGCGCACTTCAGTGCAAGCGCGGCAGAGCGAACCCGCGGGCCGCTCGCCAGTCGCGGTCCTGCGCTCTCGATCTATCAGATGATGAAGGCTCGTGCGGTCCTGGCGAACATGTTCAAGCGACCGGATATCGAGGGCAAGAAGGCCGATTTGCGCAAGAGGCAGCAAGAGCTGCGGCACGGTACCAAAGAGACCCTGGCCAGGACGCGCGACCTCATCCAGGGCGATCTTTCCAATATGAGCTGGAACCTGATCGCGCAAATCGAGGCGGAGAGCCCGGTCGATGCGCTGGACGCATTTGTCGAGCAGAACGCCGCAACGATCCAGGACAAATATCCTGCGTCCATATTCGATGTTCACGAGGTATTGCGAGCCATGGATCACGAGCCGAGGCCCCCACAGGGCAACGCTGGTCTGATGCGGTTGCCGGTGGTGGACATGCAGGGACGGCCTCTGGCCACGGATCCCGAGACACGATACTCGATCTTTCATCGGCTGACCTCAGGGGCGATCGAGGTGGTCGCCGTCCAGCTGCCAGCAAAGCCGAGCGCCCTCATGCTGGCGCGCACGTTCACGTATAAGGGGGTGCCATACCGCATGGACCTGTTCGGCGGCAGCAAGTTGAAGGCACCAAAACCGACCGTGCTCGAGATCGCCGCCCGCGCTCCAGCCAAGCCGGCAGCAGTATCCTCGGCAGGAAAGCTGCTCGCCATTCCCTATGCCGAAACAGCTCCGGGCACGTCTTTCGAGAAGCTGATGCGCGCCTGGGCGCCCTTCAAAGAAGCCTATTGGTACACTCAGCGTAGGGGATTTGCGGCGCCCCCCGCAATCAAGGATCTCGGCCCTCACGACTACGCGCTCGAGGGCGCCTTCAAGCTGTTGCTGGCGCCAGACCGCCCGGCCAACGAGGCGCATCCCTTCAGACTGATTGGACCGGAAGGCCCGATTGCTCTGCGACCGCATGACGGCTGTGGCTTCATCAAGGCCTCACTCGCCGAGCGTATGCTCGCCGTTCGCCGTGCCGGCCCGAAGGAAGGTTCCGATCGGATGCCGGCCTATGGCGAAGCAAGCAGATCGTTCGTACCGGCCTCGGCGCTGCAACATTATCCGCGTAGTGAGCGAGTGGCGGGCGAGGCGCGCGAGAAAGCCAAGGCTTGGCTGGAGAGCAGAGGAGGGGAAAGCCTGATAGGCGAGCATCTTTTTCGTATGGTGACAGCAGGCCACATCGATGGATCCGGCGCGGTTGCCGTCCCGTCCAGTGACGATTACCTCCATGTGTCACAGCGCAAGAGCGAGACGTTGACGGGAACGGGAGGCGTGCTGATCGGGCGGTCGCCCTATGACAATCCCAACCTGCGCCCGCTTGACTACAAACGCGTCAAGTCAGCAGCTGATGGGGACCCGACTGCGGCATTCCTCGATAGATGCGTGGCCATGCAATACAGCTTCAGCGTCGCTGAGAAGTCCCGGGAGCAACTGGCGGCCGACGATCCGAGCTTCTTTGCCAAAGGCATTCTGATTGTGGTGCCGGACGAGCTGTGGCCGGCCGACTACGCCGATCGTGGCCTGGTGATGTCGGCTGAGGACGTCAAATGCCATTCGAGCTGGACCGAGCGCAAGGACCGCGTCAAGGCGGACACGCTGGTCGACTGCGTCGGCATCCTGCAGGCGACCGAGGTGTTCGCTCCGGGCTCGTTGGTCGCCGTCCCGACCGGTGAGCAGAAAAAGCTCGACGGTGATTTCGACGGAGATACGATTGTGATCGTCGGTGACCGGCCGCAGCTTTATGAGCATGTTCACCTGTTCGATGACAAGGAGCAAGCCCGCGGGGTTCGCTCGCTCAAGCCACCAAAGTCGCATACGCCGGCAATCGAGGGCAATGATTACAAATTCAGTCGTGCCAGCCAGATCCTCGCGGCGACGCGGGATACTTTGGAGACTTATAGCGGCCTGCAGCGGAGTTTTCTGGCGCAATCCCATCAAGCACGACGTTGGTTTGCCGAGCGCGCAGTGTTTGGAACTTTCGAGGGGTTTCATAACGAACTTCAGCGCGACATCCGTCAATTACTGACCCAGGAGCAGGTGAGCGCCCAGGATGTCGAGCACATGCTCGATAGAGCGAGGCCCGAGATCAAGCTTGCAGACCATGCAGTCGCCCACGAAATTGCCGAGTTCCTCGTCACCGACCTTGAGGCATGGGCAGCAAGCATGGATGAGCAGGTGCTGCCCGAAACAGTCGAAGGCGCGCGCGATACCAAGCTGACGGTGAGCCCGGCGCTTGCAGAGCTTTTCCCAAACCTGGCGGAGACCTATCCGGCGGCCACTCACCCGCGCGAGCGTATCCAGGCCCTGCTAGACAACTATCCTCCGCGCATCAGTCCACGGCCGGATGGGTACATTGCCGATGACCTCGTGCAAAGCGCAGGCAACCTCCTGAGCCTCGGCATCAAGGTCGGAACGGACGCCTTTAAATCCGACACCAGCGTCCAGCTGTTTATGAAGAAAAGCCAAGGGCTCCAGAGCCTCCTGCAGCAGGCGCCAGGCCTGAAGTCGGTGCCCTATGTCAAGAGCCTGGCGGCGACCCTCAATCACGGGATGTTCAATGTCGACACGACTTTGGAGGATCTGAAGGACAATCCCACATTGGCGGCTTCAATCATGGAGGCCTCGATCAATCTTGCTGCGGAGAAAGGGATTCTGCCTCGCCCCTTTGACCGGCAGCCTGCCGAGGATTCTGCCATCAAATTGACGCTAACTCGCGAACTGGCCTCGGAGCGCGCCCAAACCGAGGTGGCGCGCGCCGCAGTCGAAGAAAAGGCGATCACTGCAGCGGCGCTTCAGGTTGCCAAAGATCTCCGGCAAACGGGCATCGATGTGAAGATGCCCCATCTCGGCCGTCGATTGAAGACAGAAAGCTCCCTCAGAGACCAGCTTATGGTTGTGAATGATGTCCCCGAAGGCGCCTCACAGCTGATCAGCAACGCCGTGCGCCATGTCTTTGAAGTGCCCGATAAGGATTTTGCAAAGGCCTTCCGGAAAGCCATTCTGTCGTTTGAGAAGCAAGGCTACACCGAAATCAGCACAGCAAACTGGTTCAGGATGAGCGCTCCGACCTTTGTCGGCATCAAGACTGTGCTCGCCACGCCGGATGGTTACCGCTTCGAGGCGGAGTTTCATACGCCGGGCAGCTACAAGGCCAAAATGGCCAATCACAACACCTATAAGGAACTCCAGCGACGAAGCAGAAGCGATACACCGGATCCCGCCAAGATCCAGCAGCTCGCGCAGCTCACGCGCGAGGTCTGCAAAGAAGTTGCGATCCCGGAGGGTGTCAGAAACATTCCCCACTTTTCAATCGAAGGGGCGCGTGCAGCTGGCGTCGGCGCGGCCTTTGCGCTGCGATCTGGCCAACAAACAGGGACGCCCGAGGGATCACCGACTGCAAAGGACGTTGTCGCCGCCCTCGACGGCCGGCCGATCGTGCTCGTCGGCATGCCCGGCTCCGGCAAATCCACTATCGGCCCATATCTCGCGCGAAGACTAGGGCTGCCTTTCATCGACTCCGACAAAAAGATTGAGGCGATGACTCGCATGTCGATCACGGACGTTTTTTCGACCAAAGGGGAGCAGTATTTCAGGAATCTCGAGGCCAGTTTGATCGCGGAGTCTCTCGAGCGGGGACCCGTGGTGCTCGCCACCGGTGGCGGCGCGTTCATGCATGAGGAGACGCAGCGCCGCGTGGCCAAGAAAGGGGTCTCGATCTGGCTCAATGCCGACGCGGGTGAGATCAGGAAGCGCCTTGCTCGTGACACCACCCGCCCGCTGTTGCAGACCGAGGACCGGAGGGACAAGATCACGCAATTGATCCGCGAGCGCGAACCGTTCTATCAACTTGCCGATCTCACCATCGTCCCGGGACGGCGTAACAACAGGAGCGCGGATCAATGCGTGGTCGCGCTGCATGCCCATCTTTGCGGCGAGGCGAGCGCGGACCGGATACCGGCCAATGTCATGGGAGCGGTACTGTGACCTCGTCGCTCACACGGTTGATTGTCGATATCGCGCGCACTGATCGGTATGAACAGTCTCTTCGCCTCGAGTGGGCACACCCCTTGAGCCAGGCGAAGCCCGCCCTGCTCAGTGCTGTCGTATCAACCTCGTCCGACAATTCAAACGGGCCGAGCCAGACCGGCCATCTCGAAACGGCAGAGGTGCCCCACATGAACGTGGCACGGGCGACCTAGGTCTCGTCAGCTTCTCGAAAGATCGAGCTGCTAACATAAGAAAGGGGCAGTCCCGAGCTAGCCGTTCTGATTGCTCAATCGGAGGTCTAGAATGGACCCATCTAGTGTCAATTTCGCTGCAAGTACAGCTTCTCCTCGCACGTCGCGCGCCAGGACGGAACAGCTGAAAGTGAGCCAAGCCGCTTTTGAAGCGCATCTGAGTGAAGCCGCACAGAGGCGGCCGATACAAGCCGATCTAGAACGCTCCCGTCATAGTGTCTTTGCCCGGTATGAGGCCGGCAGCGGCTTGGCGGCCCAGCAGCCGGATATGCAACTTGTCCTTGTTTCCAATCGTGTATCGAGCTTCGGCCCAGGCAAACCAAAGACGGGTGGACTTGCCGCGGCCCTCGAGCCGGCCGTTGAACGATCTGGCGCCGTTTGGATGGGGGCCTCGGGAACACTAACCGACGGCAGTGAGCAGCTAACCCCTCTTGAGCAGCACGGCAAAGGTCAAGTTGCAAAGGTAGATCTGCCGGCCGCCCACTACGCCGGCTTCTATCATGAATTTTCGAATTCTATTCTGTGGCCGGCGCTTCATTCGCTGACCGAGCGGATGTCACCTGCATCGGAAGAGCATTATAACAGCTATTGCGAGATCAACCGCGCTATGGCACGCGCCCTGTCATGCCTTAGAAAGCGCGACGCAATCTGGGTGCATGATTATCATCTCCTTTCCCTCGGCAAGGAGCTGCGCGAGCTCACGATTGAGCAGCCGATCGGCTTTTTCCTACATACGCCATGGCCGAACCCTGATGTGATTGAGAAGGTGCCCCATCATCTCGATCTCGTGCAATCCATGTTGGCGTACGATCTTGTCGGCTTTCAGACCCGCTGGGATCTGAACAATTTCCTGTCGTGCCTCCAAGTACATCTTGGGATGGAAAGCAGGAGCGATGTTGTGATCTCGGAGCGAGGCCTCACGCGTTGTCAGGTGTTTCCGATTGGTATCGATCCGAAGCAGTTCGCAGAATATGCTGTGGAGTCGCTCGCGGAATACCGACAGGAGATCTCGTCGATCCAGGACAAGCTCAACTGTACGAAACTGGCAATCGGCGTGGATCGCCTTGACTATACAAAGGGCATCGACAACCGGATCAAAGCTCTCGACCTGCTGTTGACAAACAAACCGCACAGCATCTCGCTCCTGCAGATTGGGACGTCGTCGCGCGCCGATATTCCAGCATACAGTGAATATCAGCGCGATATCGCCAGCCTCGTCGAAGACGTCAATCTTAAGCATGGAACGGACGACGGCTGCGAGCCGATCAGCTACAGGAAGGGTCACTTCTCGCAGGTGGAGCTAGCCGGGTTTTACCGGACCGCCGATGTTGGTGTGGTGACGCCGTTGCGTGACGGTATGAATTTGGTGGCGAAAGAGTATGTTGCTGCGCAAGATCCGAACGATCCGGGCGTGCTAGTCTTGTCGAAGTTCGCGGGGGCGGCCGAGGAGCTCAACGAAAATATGGCACTGCACGTGGATCCGACCTCTCCTGACGACATCGCGGCGGCGATTTCAGCAGCGATCGAAATGCCGCGCGAGGAGCGCATCGAACGCTGCGGAGCGATGATCAACACAATTGAGGCGTATACGATCCATGACTGGTCGAAGGAATTCGTTCGCGAGCTCTACCCCAGTCGAGTGGCAGTGCCAGCCGATCAGTTCCGATATCTCGGCTTCGGTTGGCTCAACGAGGCCCAAGCGCTCATGTACGCGACAGTGGAGGAGTTAAATGTCGCGGTGAAGCATGTACAGGACACGCGCTGGATCTTGCCTTGAGAGTGCGTGCAGGCCAAAGCGGAGGCGAGCCCGATTGATCAATTTGGGTTCTGATCAAAAGGCCAATCCACATTCAGCAGCTCGTTTGTTCAGTGCTTGATCTTTCGGCAAGACAAGTGCCGCGCATTCCTGCTTCCTTCTATCCGCGATCCGTCGCCAACCTGGTCTAGCGGACATGCGCCATCGCCTGGTACGCGCAAGCACCTGCTAGAGCGGGCACACTGCCTGCCAGGCTGGCCATCGTCGCGCTCGCTGGCCGAAAACGTTGCCGTCTTCGTCATGCTCGCTAAGCTGGGCAACGCCTGCCCGTCAGCTTCTCATCAGCTTGTCTGGGTATCATTCACAGCACCGCCTTACCCACTGCGAAGAGACCCACGCCAAAGGGAAGCGAGCATCGCCATGCATAATCGAATCGGTGGACCATCCACACGTCCGAGCCAAACTCA
Organism: Bradyrhizobium sp. UFLA01-814; assembly: GCF_046718885.1. Taxonomy (NCBI): domain Bacteria; kingdom Pseudomonadati; phylum Pseudomonadota; class Alphaproteobacteria; order Hyphomicrobiales; family Nitrobacteraceae; genus Bradyrhizobium; species Bradyrhizobium sp. UFLA01-814. The sequence continues at coordinate 16,061 of NZ_JAQOSR010000070.1, forward strand.
CGAAGCTTGTGAGCCGGTGGACAGCGACAGCTTTCGACAGATTCTTGCGGGTGTGTCGTCCAGATCGATGACAGATCCACATGCGAATTCGTCTCCGGGGCCAACACGGCCGCGCTCGATCGTTTCCGAGTCTCCTATCATGGAATTCGAAAGGCTTCCATTTGGCACAAACAGGCAAAATCTTAAGCCGCGGACGAAGCTGCCACCTGGAGAATTGCCCGACAAAATGGGATGTTGCGTCAGCACACCCCAGGCCACCGATCCACACAATCCCAGCACGTCCTCTCCGGCGAGGCCGAGCAACTCAGTGTTCCAATACCGGACGGCCGAATTGCATCAAGCCAATGTGGACGGCATCTGCGTCGGATTAGCTGCGGAGTGGCTCGGCATTCTCAGCCACAGTCCATCAACTCGAATGGATGCGCTAGCACCCGGATCGCGAATGCATGACTCAGCGGCTGTGCGCCAGGAGCGGTATATAGACTTCAAGAGAGAGTTGCGAGGGCGGGGGGCAGGAGCTTCTCAGGCAGACATTGAGGCACAAAACCGCGTTTTTCGGGAAGCAAATTTGGATCCATCCGGAAAGGAGAAGGTATACGAATTCGGCGAACGTTCGAGCCTCTTGCGCATGGTGAGGAAAATCACCGACGGCGGATCGAAATATTTGCTCAGTTTGTATTTCGCCGACGGCGGCTCACACGTCGTTGCAACGGCAACGCTGGACGGAAGGACGACACTCTTCGATCCGAATTATGGAGAGTTTACTGCTCAACCAGACGAGATGGAAGGATTGCTTGAAAGCCTCGCCAATCGTTACAGGAACCCCAACGGGCGGCAGTTGACGACCATCACCACACAAAAAATAAACTGAGGTCGGTCCTGCAGGCGGCAGGCGATCAGCTCGTTCGGTAAGGGCGAACAACTATATCCATCCCCCAGCCTCGCTGCACAAAGCGCCGGAACAGGAGATCTTCGCGCGGGCAGCAAGGCTCGAGGGCTTGTGCAAATCGCGAGCGAGCCGCTCGCCTTTGCCTCGGGACAGAGCTGCACAGGCCCATCCCGACGGCTCGGATATCAGTCCAAGAGCTGGTCGCGGGGCGGTCTCATGACGAGCCGCCTCTGTCGCCTGATATGGCATCATGTCTTGTCGAAACTCTAGACCGCTGTCCGCTTGGCGGGATGGCTAGGTCGCAAGACAGCTCAAGTTCTAGGTCCAGGCCTTCAAGATCGTCTTCCTTTCGTTCGCCGCAGACACGGCTAGCGCTCATCCTGCGCTTTGAGTGGCGCTACTTCGGGTCGCACAATCAGCGCCGGCTGCAACCGAGCGCATCGCCCGCCCTGTCAGCTTGGTCTTGAGAAGCTGCCTCTGGGCCTTTACAGAATTTGCGCATGCGATTGGTGCTGTCGCTTAAGGAGATGACACGATCCTCGCAGTGGCGCCGCAAGTGCTTGGGCGACGCCTGGTGCTTCTGCGGCTCGCGAAGGGGCGACCTCGCGGTGACGAGACGAGGTCTCAAACGCGCGGTCTTATGCAGTCCGCGCGTTCGCATGCAGCGTCAAATCTTGCGCGCCTCTGTCAGGCAATGGGCGAACTCCAAGCCGCAGGCTGTCAGCGCAACTCGCCTGTCAGCTTCCAGGACGAGGCCTCGCGGCGACCTAGCTCGGAACAGCTGCGGCTTGCATGGGTCCGGTCTCAAGGCGGGCCTTCAGGTCGTCCAAATAGTTCTGGGCATAGGATTGCGCCTGCGAGACCGACAGGTCGATCCCCCTCGTTGCGGCCTCTTCCAGAACCTTCTTTGCGAGACCTTCGCGCAGCGCCAACTTGACCTCGGGCCCGGAGATACAGCCAACGGCCTGCGCCGCAAGATTGATGCCGACTTCTTTCAGCGCCTTCTTCATATCGCCCCCGCTAATGGCCGTGTGAAGAAGGTTCGCTGCTTGCGACTCCAACTCGAGTACCATCGATACGGCATCGGCCACTTCGCCCAAGGCGGGAATGAAGCCGAGCACGCCGACTGCTGTGGCCGCCAAATCAAGCACCTTCGTGCCTACCTTGAGCACGTCGTCGACCACATGCATGATGGCTCCGCCATTCTTTTTCGCAGATTTGATATCGGGTTGGTCGTCCACCCCCATCATCATGTCCGCAACCGCGCGTTTTTCGGCGGCGGTCGTCGGGACATGGGTCTTGGTCTGCTGAACGGTACGGTTCGCAGTCGACATGTTGCCGTAGAAGTGCGTGAAGTCGTTGTTGCTGATGTTGCCGGAATCGACCGTATGCCCGCCGCCGAAGTCGGTGATCTTATGATGGGTCTTGTAGCCGGTGATCGAATTGTTCAGTAACCCAAACAACAGCGGGTCCGAAAGCAGCTGTGACGCTGCTTGGCGCACGTCCGGATCGAGACTCTTGTCGTCCGCCATGCTCGACAGCTTCTCTCGTGTCAGGTCGCCTTTCCCGAAGAATGCGGATTGATTCTTGTTGATCGTGCCGAGCGTGTCGAGTTCGCTCTGTGTCAGGTTCATCGACGATGAAGCGACTTGCAGGAAATCCTCTTTATGGACTTTATCAATCGCGCCGCCGTACAACTGCTTCCAGGCGTCGGGATGGTCGAGGAAGTATTGAGCCGCCGCGATCACCTGGGGCGGACACTTGCCGGTCTTGGCGTTGCCGTCGACGATCCTCTTGAAGTCGTCCAGACTGAGATTCTTAGGCAGGTAATCAGAATACCGGTAGAGTTCGCGCAATGCATCATTCGCGGTCATGGCCGACGGTTGTCCATTTCCGGCACCGTCGGATGAAATGTAGTTCTGCTCGTAGCTGTGCGCCTGCCGCTCCTGGAATGCAGCAACCTGTGCGTGGCTGGCGGAGAACTCGGACAGATCATTCGCCTTGATCTTGCCCCCGCAGCGGCCGTCGCCCTGGGAGCCGATCGCATAGAAGAGCTCCGGGTCCTGCCGCAATTTGTTGATCGCTTCCTTCAGATCCGGTGGCGTCGAGGGGTCGTTGGCCTTTTCTGCCAACGAATCCCAGCTGAGCGGGCATTGGTCCTTGTGCCGGTTCAGCACTGCGACGATCTCCAGCTCGGAATTGGTCAGCGTGCCGCCATTCCATGTGATCCTCGAGCTTGCTACCGGAGCGGTCGCGACCTCAGGTGCGGCAGCAGACGCAGCCGGCGCCGATTCGTCGACGGAAGAGGAGTCGGCTGAGGAAGAAGGAAGCGAGTCGTTCTCCAATGCCTCGATCGCCGCCTTCACATCCGCTGGCAGCTGGTCCAATGGGTCCTGCGGCACCGGCAGCTCGGGCTGCAGCGGATCCGTTGACGTGGAGGGGACATCGGATTTCTCTTGCCCCGAACTGACGGACAACATCGCCTCGAAGATCGAAGGTTTGCCTTCCCCGATCTGGTCGGATGGTCGCAACGCCGACGAAGTCCCCGGTACAAGTCCAAACTGAGCTGGATCCACACTGGCGGGCAGTGAAAAGCTATTGAGCTGCATCTGAGTTCATTTCCATTGTGGTCAATCGGTGACATCGGCGATCGCAAGAACGACGCGGTCATGCCAGACTAGGGGGCCGACCTTTCGAGAAGCTGACGAGTTTGAAAGGCTCAGGTTGAGCCAATCGCGGTCAACTTCGATTTATCTTGGAGAGGCGCCGGCGTGCTCATAGGTGTCATCTCCGACCCAGTAATGTCATCTCCGGCCCAGTGCGCGCAACACGACACTGTCCTGATGGGTTTGGAGGAGCTTCCAGTCATCGCAAATGAAAATCGTCGCGAAGCCGCGAAGCGCCATCACCGCCGAGTCCCGCGGCGGCATTTCGAGCAGCGCGCGGTTTTGCCTGTGCCTTGCCATCGCACGATTGAGCGTCTGATCCAACGGGTGCGATGGAAGTGTGGTGGACGGGGCGCCAGGATTGTCTGGTGCTAGTAGGAGATGTTGTAAAATTAGGTTCACGCGGTCGAGAACTCGTTCGGTGCAGCCCGGCATGTACCCGTGAAGCCGCCCTCTCGCCTCAGGTTGATGTTGGTCCTGATATAGAGATCGTTGTCGAATCCGTCAGCTTCTCGACAGCTAATCCCGCTAGCGTGAGCAATGTGGGTCGCTCGGTGGCGATGCCACCTTTCTGATGAAACCGAAGTGAGAGGCAGCAGATGGCCGGCGCAATCGAAAGTGTGGTTCACACCAATCTTGATAGTGACGCTTCGCAGTCCGTGGATCAGCGTCGAGAATTCGAATCAGCTTTTGGTTCGGTTCTTGCCATGGTCGCGGTGCAGAGTATGGAGCGAAACATGGCAAATCTTCACGAAACGGTGGCTGAAACAGAAGAAGATGCCTGACGCCGAATCGCGACGTCAGGGACCGTCGCCAGCAGTGGCGGCAATTCAAAGGAAGGTGAAGCGATATGGTCAACAAAGTAGGTGGTTCTGGTTCTCATGGTGGTGACACCGCCGATACCAAGACTGACAACAAGGCTGACAACAAGGCCTCAGGTTCCGGTGGTGGTGGTACCACGGCGTCTACCGCCGCATCAGGAGCTGGTGCCGTAATTGATCAGGTCGGGGGGGCGGCAACTTACGAGGCGCTGATCACGCAGTTGAAGGCCGTCAACCTGCAATCCATGGTGCAGGACATGCGCTTGCGCGCCCTGTCGACCGAGCTCTCGAGTGAGAAGAAGGCGGCGAGCGAGCGCGCCAACGGGTAAGCCTGGAAGCGGGGCGTGTCCTCGCCCCGCTTTTCCAGTCGTGGCGGCGATGTGAGTAGTGACGGTCTTCGAATGCACTGTACGGCAATGCCTGCCGTGCTCCCCCTAGGTTTTGAGGATTGTCCGTGAATGAGGCTGCCTCCTTCCACTTCGAGGTGCTGTCGGGAGTTTATGCCGGGCTGAGCGGAAAAGCGGCTGCCGGGACGAGCCTTATCGGCAGTGGCGTCGACGCAGATATGATCTTCGTCGAACAAGGGCTTGAGCCGCATCACCTTCGCGTCACCCTCGTTGGTAACTCGATCGAGATCGAGGCCCTTGCACCCATAGGCACTATCGAGGGCGAGGGGGATGTTGGCGCAGGTGAGCGCGTTGTTCGTTCTCTTCCGGCCGTTGTCCACGCGGGCACGATGTCTATTCGCTGGTCGATGCAAAATGCGGTCGAGGCCGGTTCGATCAGCCGATCGCGCTTGTCGATCTCGGCGCTGGCCATCGTGTTGCTCGGCATTTTCGGTATTGGTGCTCTGACGACCGCTTTATCCAAAGGCGGCGGAGGTGCACCAAGCGCCAGTGCGGCGCCCGCAGCCGAGACTGTACAAAAGCGCATTCCGAACCGACCTGATGAGCGGCGTGCCCAGGACACAGCCGAAATGTTGAAACAGGAGGTTGATAAGGCCGGCCTGCTCGACATCAGGATCGGTTCGGGCCCGGGTTTTGTCAGTGCTGAGGGAACAGTCACTCCTGCAACAGTTGTGAAATGGCAGGAACTCCAGCAATGGTTCGATCGTCGTACTGATGGCGCGCTAACCTTGGTGAACGGAGTGCGGGTCAAGGAGGACAAGCCGCCTTCTCCAATCGCTCTCGAAGCTGTTTGGCACGGAATCCAGCCCTATTTGCTTATCGGCGGACAGAAATATTTCGTCGGTGCTCTGTTGGCTGACGGATGGTCGGTTGATCGAATCGAGGAAGGGCGCGTGCTGCTAAGTCGAAATGGCCGTTTTGCCGCCGTTCCCTATTAGCGCGAAGGAAAATTGGAGAGCCCATGTCAAAGCTGTCCCGCCATGATGTCGGGCCTGGCACTGTTTCGCAGAGACTCAACGAGGACCGTGCACCGGTAATCGACCTCAGCAAGACCAAGATCGACGGTACTCCCGCAAATGATGAGAATCAGCAGGCGTCGATCTGGCGGGAGCTGAACGCGTCGCATTTGCCGCTCGATGTGACGATCAACGCCCTATCGGAGGCCAAACATATTGATGCAGTCGGGCGCGTCAGTCTCAGCAAGATGCGCACCCGCGGCAATGATGTCGAGGGGCTGACGCCGCGCCACGAGAGCGATATTGCGCATGATCTGCTCGCCTTCGTCACACCTCGGCTGCGCCATCCGGACATGCTGCGGGCAGAGCGGTACGGTGTTCTTCTGGAAAGTCTTGCTCTTAAGCTCTCGGCCGCGCCTGCGGATTCGATCGCGGGCGAAGGTATCGTCGTGCTGCGGCAAGCACTGCAGTGGCTGATCCTGCTCCGGCAGAACCGGAACAGCTTGATCGAAGCCTAGCCATGGTCACCTGTGATGAAGCGCAGCAGCCGGCGACGGACGTTTCCAATGCCGCTAACGTGTCGCTGAGTTCCGGGCAAGAGCGCGATTTGGTCTGCGCACTTTCCTATCTCCATCTTGCATGTGGGCAGGGCGCAGAATGCGTTGCTCTGTTGCAGCTGATCGTCCGCGACAACTCGCGAGACGTCGATCTGCTGCGGATTCTCGCCTACGCCCTCATCTCGGAGGGCCTCGGCGATCAAGCGCTGCGGATCCTGGACAGACTGGATACACTTGATGACGAGCCGTCTTCGCGCACCCATTTGATGCTGTTACGGAGCCATGCCCTGCGGCGAGCAGGCCGTATGGACGAGGCGCGCGCCGTCTTCCAAGACTATGTTTCGTTGCGCGTTGGCACAGTTCTTATCAAACAACCATCAGAGGGACTCCATGACCAACGTCCTGCGTAGCATCATTGCGCGCGCGTCGGCCAACTCCGACCTGATGGTTGCGTTGATGCTGCTTCTGACGGTCAGCATGATGATCATGCCGATCCCGCTTGTAGCGATCGATACGCTCATCGGCTTCAATCTGGGCATCGCCATACTGCTGCTGATGGTTGCTCTTTACATCAGCACCCCGCTCGATTTCTCGTCCTTGCCGAGCGTCATTCTGATTTCCACGGTATTCCGTCTGGCGCTCACCATCTCGACGACGCGGCTGATCCTGGCTGATGGGGATGCCGGCAGCATCATTCACACGTTCGGTGACTTTGTCATATCGGGGAATATCGTCGTCGGCATTGTCATCTTTCTAGTCGTAACCATGGTGCAATTCATCGTCGTCGCCAAGGGCGCGGAACGCGTGGCGGAGGTGGCGGCGCGCTTCACGCTCGATGCCCTGCCAGGCAAGCAGATGGGGATCGATGCGGAGCTGCGCAACGGTCATATCGATCAGAAGGAGGCCCGCGGTCGGCGCGCTGCATTGGAGAAAGAAAGCCAGCTCTACGGGGCCATGGACGGCGCCATGAAATTCGTGAAGGGTGACGCTATCGCAGGGTTGGTGGTCATCTGCATCAACATGCTGGCCGGGATCACCATCGGCGTGCTCTCCAGGGGAATGTCTTTCGTAGAGGCGTTGCATCAATATACCCTGCTGACGATAGGTGATGCGCTTATTTCGCAAATTCCATCGCTACTGCTCTCGATTACAGCCGGAACGATCATCACTCGCGTAAATGGATCTACCCAGCTCAACCTTGGTAGCGATATCGTCAACCAGCTCACCGCCAATGCTCACGCCTTGCGACTGGCCGCCTGCGTCTTGGTTGTCATGGGGATCATCCCGGGTTTCCCGTTGCCGGTCTTTTTCGTCTTGGCCGCGGTCTTTGCGGCAGCGAGCTTTGCCGACGGTGTGGTCCAAAGCGCCAAGAAAGACGCTGATGTCTCTAGTCCGGTTCCCGCACAGCCTCACAAGCAAACGGTGCCGGCGGAAGCGCTTCCCGTTGCGTTATTCCTCGCACCCAGTCTGATACAGGCGATCGACAGGGACGAATTGCAGCAGCACATTGCGCGGGTTTCCGGATCGGTCTCAACAGATCTAGGCATCACGATTCCGCGCATCCCCGTCGAGGTCGACGAGCGCTTGCCAAAGTTGGTGTTCAGGGTGGATGTCGAGGGCGTGCCGGTCGATCAGGATTATATTGATCCAACGCAGCTCGTGCTCAACGATGATCTGGCCAACATTGAATTAAGCGGCATCCCATTCCGGCATGACCCGGAGACGGATAGAATCTGGATCGAACAAAGCAATCAATCGGCCCTCAAAGCGGCCGGCATCGGGTATCGCCGTCCCATTGAGATCCTGGCCTTGCGCGTTAATTCGGCGTTGACCCGCCATGCCCCGTGCTTGGTGGGTATTCAGGAAACGCGTCAATTACTGGCTCGAATGGAGATCGAATATTCAGATCTGGTGAAGGAGGTGTTGCGTACGACGCCAATCCCCAAGATAGCCGACGTCCTGCGGCGCCTGCTGGAGGAGGCAATTCCGATCCGCAATACAAGGCTGGTCTTGGAAGCATTGGCTGAATGGAGCGGACGAGAGCAAAACGTCGTCTTGCTCACTGAATATGTTCGCTCGGGCCTGAAGCGGCAGATTTGCCACCGCCATGCCAACGCACACCGTGTCGTGCCCGTCTTTATCATCGAACGGCAAACCGAGGAGGTTGTTCGCGGCGCTGTGCGCGATACGCCCAAAGGACCCTACCTGACTTTGACGGACGGTCAAAGCGAGGCGCTGCTTTCAAGAGTGCGTCAGATCCATTCGAACATGGTTCGAGGTCAGGCCCGCCCAGTTATCCTTGCTTCGATGGATGTACGGCGCTTTGTCCGCGGTTTTCTCACCCGCAATGGGATCGATCTTCCTGTTCTATCCTATCAGGAGCTTGCCCCCGACTTCACAATCCAGCCCGTTGGATCAATCACACTGACTGCTGCCAAGAACAATGCTCCGTTGGAGCAACCTCGTAACATGATCGCTGCAGCCGACAAATCGGCCCAGCAATCGATCTGAGAAGGACCGCATGAATTCACGTCAAAACGCCGTCCGGTCGCGCTTTGGTCCATTTTGTCTATTCTTGTGTTCGGCTTTCCTCGTTATTTTGGGGCTCGGCGGTTGCGCTCGTTGGGATAGACCCGCTCTTCAAGTGCAGGAGACGCCGCCGCCAGATTTGCTTGGCGCCAAAGATATCGATCCGGCGATGCGCGAACGCATTGAGCGCGCGATCGGACGCAATGCCGACTAGAGGCTTTGTGCAATTCGCTGAAGCAGGAACTGCGAAATATTGATCGGGCTGGCCCTGTCGACACAAGAGCGCCCGCGTAAGATCGGCTGAGCTACTCCTCAATGTCTTGTGGGTTTTCACACGCTGAAAACGAATGCGTTATGCTCGACCAACGGGGAGGCATGGTCAGGTCAGAAGCGCTGCAAAGGTAAGCAACGGCGGACGAGAAAAAATGCCGCGTGACAAGATCAGGTGATCGGCAGCGGTCGGCGCGAACGCTGCGGGGGCGAACGCCATCGCGTACCTCCGTTTGCAGCCCTTCGCAATTTGATGACCGCTTCACAGCTCAAGGGCGTGGTCAGCCAGCACTTGGCGCATCAGGGCGCCCTTGATCTCACAGGCGATCTCGTCGCGGATCGTTGCTCCGAACTGGAGCTCGGCATCGCTGTTTCCGGTCAGATCATGATCGGCGAGCCGTTGCTCGAGGCGGCTCTGGAACTGCTCGTCCATCGCCTCGATGAGCCGGTCCTGCATCTGTGCATGGGCTTCGGGAGCGATCCGGCTCACCACCGTCTCCCAGGGGTGCCATCGCGTCGCCAGATAATCAGCGAAACCAGCGGCCTCCTCATTGCGCACCTGCGTCTCAGCCGCGGTGAGATCGTCCTCAGTGACGTAGGAGACATCAAAGAACCGCATGTCCGGAGCGATGAGCTGCAGGTCCAGCCGCTGGCGTAGCTTGACTTGATAAGCAAGATAGACCTCGATTTCGTCGACGAATTGGAGCGAGCCGACCTTCTGACGGGCGATCGGTTCGAGCGCCCCCAGGCGGAACAGGACCCGCGCCTGGTCGACGAGTTCGCCGAGACGGTTGTCATAGGCCCCCTCCTCGACATCAGCGTTCACGCGTGCTGTCTGCATGCTGTTCCAGGTCAGGGTGATGCGATCTTGGCAGGTCTCGCTCGCCCCAAACGCCAGCTGGAAATACTGCTGGCGCAACCCCGGCCTGATCGCCGCCTGCCGCAGATCATCGGCTACTGCTTTCCTAAATTCCGGGTTGCCGCTATTCACGGTGCTCTGCAGCCGGTCGAGGAAAAGCGCATATTCCGACGCGCCCGCCTCGCCGGCGAAGTTCTGCCATGCGGCGATCACCTTCGGCTCGCCCTCCATCCAGTCGGCCACCGCCTCACTCAGGGGGCGCGGTGAATCGCCTGGCGTTGCCTCATTCATCGAGAAGAAGACCCGCGGACCGCTATAGCCTGGGGCATTCAGCGCTGTCGCCAGATTCGTCCGCACCCGCTCGGACAGCGGATTATCATCTACATAAACCATGCACTCAGAACCCAGCTGGGTCAGCAGGGCTTCCGGAAGGCTCGTCAGCCGGTTGCCGCGTGCCTCAAGCACCCAGAGCTCAGCCGGGAGGGTCTCGCACAAGCTCGTGAGCCTATTACCGCTGACGTGTAGTCTCTGAAGCTCCGAAGGGAGGGTCTCGGGCAGGCTACTTAGATGGTTGTCGCGCGCGAAAAGCAACTTGAGCTCGGCGGGGAGAGTGTCGGGCAGCCTGATCAGCCGGTTGCCCTCAGCCTCGAGCTCCTGGAGTTCAGGGGGGAGGCTATCCGGAAGGTTGGTCAGCCGGTTGCCGCCGACAGCAAGCAACTGAAGACCACTCGGGAGGGCGTCGGGCAGGCTGGTCAACAGGTTGCCGCGGACATCGAGGTCCTGGAGCCCGGCCGGCAGGAGGTCCGGCAGGCTGGTCAGCCGGCAGCTGCCGACGGCGAGCGTCAATAGTCCCTCCGGAAGGGTTTCGGGCAGCCTGGTCAGCCGGTTGCTGCCGATTTCGAGTGATTGGAGTTGCGTTGGGAGGGCGTCGGGCAGGCTGGTCAACCGGTTGCCTTTGGCGGTGAGCGTCCGGAGTCCGGCCGGGAGGGTGTCAGGCAGGTGCACCAGCTCGTTGTGGCTCACGTCCAGCGACTGCAGGGCGGGAGGAAAGGCGGCGGGCAATGTCGTCAAACCCAGGTCGGGCAGGTCCAGCCGGGTATAGACGTCGCCGGCTTCTGCCCAGGCTCTTATTCGTGTTGCCGCCTCTTGCCGGTCCTCATCTTCCGTCTGCCCCTCGTCGCCAACCCAGATGTCTAGGATCCGGTCGAGTCGCGCTTCCTGGAGGACTGGGGCGTCAAGGTTCGTCAGATCGCCGGCAGGGACTGGGGTGGAGGTCCCCGTGCCGTGCGAGGCTTCGGTCCACTGCGCCGCGGCCGCGGGGAGCCGCCGGCCTCCAGTATTTCCATCGCCCGGCCGGGGCTGCCGGGCAAGGACCGATGCTGCGAGATTTTGCTCCCAGGGACTTGCCGGGATAGCTCGCCACTCCGCCACCACATCATCGGTTCCCGCCCACCAATGCTGCTCTTGATCGACCTGATGCGTCCGCCAATCGGCAGCTGCATCCATGTCGTGCCAACTATCCGTCAGACTGAAACTGCCGTCTGACAATTGGCTATCGCGATCTGCGGTCGCAAAAAGCACATGCTGATTGATCCCTTGTTCAGAGTGGGAGGGCGGATCCGAGCTCAGCCGCGAGGGGCCTTGTCCAACGCGATCCTCATGCGGCATTTCCAAAGGATCCGCATCTCTGTTCGACCCGGCATAAGGGGGGCGGCGTCGATTTGAATTGGGGAGCGGAGGTGGAAGCTCACGCGGATGCAACTCGTTCAGCTGCTGCTGAAACGCTGCTTGGTCTGCCTGCTGCTGTTGCAGGCCCTCGTCGTACGTCCGCCCGACATCCGGGATCTCGGATGGGTTGAGGTGGTTGAACGGATCCATCCCATTCTCCTGGCGGATATGAGGAGCTAACGCCTGACCTGGATAAACAAGTCCTCGCTAAGAGCCGAAGCTTTCGAGAAGCTGACGAGGAATCAGAATGATCGTAACGATCCTGAGATTTCCGCGGGAATGCCGCAGCTTCGAAACAGACCAATGTGACTTCCATCGGCGCATCATAGGAAGACTCGTCAGCTCATCGACAGCTAAGTAACTCATACTAGAAGTCGCGTCTTCGGAAACTGACACACTCAGCTGGCCACAGGAGAACGAGCATTGATGAACACAGCGCGGGCGGAGTCGAGCGCTGGCACTCCTTCCGAACAAAGCCACCGGCAAGGTTGCTTATGCGGTCTCACGCAGGCTGCGGCTCAGTGGGTCGAAGCCTTGACTGGAGCGCGGGCATCCGCTCGTCCGCAGGAGTCGCAGGATCAGATCCTGCACGCTTGGGCCGGCGAATTGAATCAGGGGCAGGGCGAGAACAGGCAAGAGGCGGTAAGGCGCATCCGAGCTTGGCGAGAGAACGCCGCCTATGTCTCTGCGCCGCTGCCGCTGAATCTGTCATCGCTGTCCCTGACAACTTTGCCGGCCGCGCTTCCGCCCAACCTCCAGCAGCTCGACGTCAGCCGAAACCAGTTGACCCATTTGCCCGCGGCTCTTCCGACTGAGCTCTGGGATCTGAATGCCGACGAGAACCTGCTGACCAGCCTTCCCGAAAGGCTCCCGGCGGGGCTGCAGCAGCTCCACGTCAACAACAATCGGCTAGCCGGCCTGCCCAATACACTCCCGCCGAGGCTCCTGCGGCTCTACGCCAGCGGTAACCGGCTGACCAATGTGCCCGATACACTCCCGTCTGGGCTGTTGCGGCTCTACGTGGGCAGCAACCAGCTGACCAGTCTGCCTGATGTCCTTCCCGCGGGGCTCCGGCAGCTCGGGGCCGCCGGCAACCGCCTGACCGGCCTACCGGAGACGCTACTAAGCCAGCTAGGCTCTGCCTCCAGGGTTGAGCTGGCGGGTAACCCGCTATCCGAGCGGGTGCGGACGAGTCTGGCGACTGCCCTGAATGCCCCAGGCTATAGCGGTCCGCGGGTCTTCTTTTCGATGGATGAAGGAACGGCGAGCGCTCCAGCCTGCCCCCTAAGCGAGGTGGTAGCGGATTGGATGGAGAGCGAGCCGGTCTTTATCTGGCAGAATTTCGCCGGCGAGGCGGGCGCCTCGGAATACGCGGTGTTCCTCGACAGGCTGCGAAAGACCGTGAACTATGCCAATCCAGAGTTCCGAAAATTAGTAGCCGATGATCTGCGGCAAGCAGTGATCAGGCCGGGGTTGCGCCAGCAGTACTTCCAGCTGGCGTTTGGGGCTAGCGCGACCTGCGAAGATCGCATCACCCTCACCTGGAACAGCATGCAGACCGCACGCGTGAACGCTGATGTCGAGGAAGGGGCCTATGACAATCGTCTCGGCGAGCTCGTCGACCAGGCGCGGGTCCTGTTCCGCCTGGGCGCGCTCGAGCGGATTGCTCGTCAGAAGGTCGCTTCGCTCCAATTCGTCGACGAGATCGAGGTCTATCTGGCCTATCAGGTTAAGCTACGCGAGCGGCTGGACCTGCAGCTCATCGCGCCGGACATGCGGTTCTTTGATGTCTCCTACGTCACTGAGCACGACCTCGCCGCGGCCGAGATCCTGGTGCGCAATGAGGAAGCGACGGGATTCGCCGACTATCTGGCGACCCGCTGGCAACCTTGGGAGACGGTGGTGAGTCGGATCGCCCCCGAGGCCCATGCACAGATGCAGGACCGGCTGATCGAGGCGATGGACGAGGATTTCCAGAGCCGCCTCGCGCAGCGGCTCGCCGATCATGACCTGACCGGAGACAGCGATGCCGAGCTGCGGCTCGGAGCAAAGATCCGCGACGAAATCGCCTGCGAGATAAAAGGCGCGCTGATGCACCAGGTGCTCGCCGACCACGGCCTTGAGCTGTAAAATAGACATCCAACTACCGAGAAACTGCTGAAGCGCGTCCGCACTCAGCCAACATCTAGATCGGGAACCGATTACGATCTGCTTCGCCAGTAAATCTGTAATCAATTCCACCGTTTCTCTAGAGCAAGCCGGATCTAGTGAGCTCCCCAGCCTCCTGGTTGAAACCTGCCGCACCTCCTGGGTGGGGCGACTAGGTCCGGTCAGGAGATCATGCCCGGTCAACGGGGTCTGGATCCTCGAGATGACGCTGCTATGTCGGCGCTATCCCCGTACATCGCACCGGCGGCGGGCTTGTAACTCCGGTCGGGCTCCGCCCTCCCGACTTCACGAGCCCACCACCGCTCTCTCATCCTGATTAACGCCGGCTTCCTCCCAAATTGCCGCACAGCTGGACGGCCACCGCTTTAGATGCCTGCCCTACAGCACGACACATCGAGGTCGGCTCATCACCGCGTATCGAGAAGCCCAATTTTCTGAGCCGCTCTCAAGAATGTCCTGACTTGGAAGCGCCAGAAAATTCATTGCTACGAACATCGCAATGTCCTCGCCCGTATTCGCTTTTGCGTAGTCCATTTATTCCAATACGCCTCGACCGGACGCGATTTTTCAAATCGTTCAATTGCTCCTAAGCGAGAGCCGTGACCCAAGCGCATTTTTGTGAGGCTAAAATCGAAGACCCTGCCGCCTCTGCGAGCCAAGAGATGGTTCGGCCGTCGTCGGCCTTCTCGGCAACCCGCCAACACAATGCCACGGGTTCAGTCGAGCGCGGAGTCCGTGTGAAATGAATGACGGGCAAGGTACCATATCGGTAGCTCTCGCGAGATCGCCGGGCGGTCAGACTGCGCAAAGGATGAGATTGATGCCGGACATTCAATGCCGCCAACGCGCTCCGATTTGCCGCTCGCATTTCGGCTATGTAGAAGACGCTTTGCGCGGCCAACTTGCAGGTCAGCTTGGCGTCAGCTGCAACAACTATCAATGCGTGCTCGTTTCGACAGCGTCAGCTAAGCTGCCAACGAAACTTCACTGATACAGAGGCAAACTAACATGTACAGCCGAATCAATGACCCATTCAGTCAATTCAGCAACGCCGCCGATACCTATGACACCAGCTATTCGGCGGATGGCCATGGCTTTGCGGAAACGCTTGCAAACATGCATTTGGGGTCGGATGCTAGTTCCTCTTCGTCGCGGTCGTACTCGCTGGTTGATCAGCCTCCCGTCGTGGAGATCTCCAAGCGCTCATTCGCCAAAAAAGCGGAAGCGTTTTATGGCGACAACATCAAGCATATCGCCGACAACCCGCAAGTGTACTCGCCTCGCATATCCTCGAAGGCCAAGCTCGTAAAAAAAGTTGCTAAAAAATACGGCAACACCAAAGATACCGAACATGCGCGCTATTTCAGCTATCAGCTAGGCAACACAAGCGTCGGACTTCTAAGAACCGAAGGCGGCTGCAAGATGAGCGACGAGTTTGAAGGAGATCAGTGGCAGAAAGCGTTTCCCGGACGAACTGAAGTCACGTCCACTGTAGATCTTCAGATTGCCCATCCGCTCGTCGTTAACGCGGGCGACATCTTGCTGGAGTATCAGCTTCAGCTCGACGGCGATCGCGCACTGCTCCGCACCCGTCCCGCTAATGATGAAGCGAGGGCGCGCTCGCGGGAGTTAGGTTTTGTTGAGGTGGATGACGATAACATGGTGCTTGACCCCACCCAACATCCCGACAAGTGGACAAAGAATTACGATGGTAAATGGCAACGGGCGGACAAGCCAACACGATATTTGTCCAAAGCTGAGTCCAGTGATAGCGAGAATGAAACAGCGAACGTTTTGTCACGGTCCGACGATGACTATGACTTCATGTAGGATCTCCTTCAAGAATCCTGGCAGACAAGCCACGCCAGACGTGAAAATGTCGGTCGCTTCCAGAAGGCGGGTCGCTGGCGATGTTCGAATCCTGGCGCCAAACATTGGCGTTCGAGTGCCGTCACTCAGTTTCGTCCCATGAAAAGAGCCAAGCCGGCCGATAGACCCTGTCTATCGGCCGATGAGATCAGATAGATGGCGCTGACTGGCGGACCGAGGCTTGGGCGGCCTCCTTGTGTGTTTCGCGCGAAGGGGGGGCAAAGTCCGCAACGGGCGTGCCTCATTTGTGAGCGGCAATTGCTCGCCTTGCGCGTGTCTGTCATCATCCGCGGTTCCACGAAGCTACAACCACTGTCTTGCCGGCGTTCGCGAAAAAATAGATCAGGTTCGCGGGGTCGATGACGCTCCCTCATCGCGAATAGCCGACTTAGGAACATCGCAGCTGTTGATCGGCTGCAACGGCTAGTCGAACGATGTCGCGGCCGCCGATGCATCCGGGCCGCTATGCCACGGCACGACATTGCCGGCGGCCACGCTACGACAATCGGCGCTTCTCCATATCATTTTTCGCCCATCGCGGGCGTGGGCCTGACGCCGTCCTGGTGCGCGATGTCGGAAGAATAGGGGCCTTCCGGTTTCCCATCGCGGATAATGGTCGTTGAGGAGCCCCGAAATAGCGTCAGCACAGAGTCTCGCGTTGGCGTCTCGACAGCGCGTGGTCGAGCCTGCGCCTCAGCCACGAGGCCTTTCAGGGTCTCATCCACGAGTGCGATGAAGCGTGGCGGACCGGACGCCAGGACCAGACCATTTCCGGGCGCGGCCCTTATTGAATAGCGCTCGTCGGAAATGTTGAGCGCATCGAGGGTCGCCGTGAACGCGCCGAAGCTGATCGGACCCAGTACAAGCAAACGAGTTTGCGCCTCCTTTGCGGCAGACACGTAAAGCACGAGTCCATCGTAATACCATTGCAGATTATAGAGCTGAGTGAGATGGTCGAGGAACTCCCGCGGTGATAGATCCGGCATGTGTCCGCGAATCCGGCCCTTCACTTCGCCGCTGATGTTGATTCTGACGTTGAGGTTGTTGCCGAATTCCTGCAGCGCAGCGGGGAGGTCCTGGTCCAGAACCGTATAGCGATAAGGTGTCGAGGAGAGCGACAGGGGAGCGCCGAACGCCGCATGTTTTCCGGTCGAAACGAATGCCCCGACACATAGAATTCCGATCAAAGCGCACTGAATCATAAATGGGATGAACATTAAGGTTCTCTTCAACCTGGCCAACGGGAGTGGAGTCGCGCAAATGTAGATGGCCAAACGTGATCATTAGATGACGCTGGGTGCGACGAACTGGTCAGCTTCTCGTCAGCTCGCTTCTCTAGGAATCCTCTGTAGGATATTGAGCCGTTCATGGGTCTTGAGCGGCAGGTCCTATCACATCCCGAAGAGAGCAAGGTTCTTCCACGATGATGTTAGGTGCTGTGCCGATTTCTTCCAACCTGACCGAAGGTCTGTGCAACACCTGCTCATCAGTAGCAGTCGGCGAGCAAGTCCAGTTCCAGCAGAGCCTTTCGCAGGCGGCCTCGACCCAAGGCGTTGCGTCGCCGGTGACGGAAGCGGCGCCAGTGTCCCCGACATCCGAAGTTTCGCGAACAACAACGCAAGCGGCTCCTTTGGGCGAGCGCATCCTCCAGAACCTGTCTTCGCTGTATCGGGTCAATGCAGATCCTCGCGTTGTGGCCGGCGGCGGACCCGCTCTTCCGAAGGCCGTTGAGCCTGGGTCGGCATCGCAGCCCCTCTTGTTGCAGCCAAGCGGGGCGGAAACAAGTTTGCCGGTTGTCCCTCAACACGCAGATAACTTCGAGGCTATGTTGGCGAATCTGAAGGATGTTTCTGACGGCGTCATTCAGGTGACGCTCGTTTCAAACTGCATTGGCAGCGTCAGTTCATCACTTAACAAGCTGATATCGGCAGGCTGAGTGGAGCCAATGATCGGTTCAATCTGTCGCGAAAGCGGCCGTCCCCCGCGCTCCGCCAAGCGGTTCCGCGTCGTGGCTTTGCTATCGCTCCTTCTTCCCCTTGTTGGTTGCAAGGCCGATCTCTACACTAAAGTGCAGGAGCGCGAGGCCAATGAGATGCTTGCGGTCCTCCTTAAGAACGGGGTTGATGCGGTCCGTGTTGCTGCCAAGGACGGGACCAGCACGATCCAGGTCGAACAGAACCAGCTGGCCTCTTCGATTGACCTGCTGAATGCCGAAGGGCTGCCACGCCACTCTTTCAAAAGTCTCGGCGAGGTGTTCAATGCGGCGGGCCTGATTGCTTCGCCGACTGAGGAGCGCGCCCGTTACGTTTATGCCCTAAGCGAGGAATTGTCGCGGACGATCAGCGATATCGACGGCGTCCTCTCAGCGCGCGTCCATGTCGTTCTGCCAAAGAACGATCTGTTGCGGCGAGACACCACGCCGTCTTCGGCGTCGGTTTTCATCCGGCATGATTCCAGGGCGAATCTCTCAAGCCTGCTGCCGCAGATTAAGATGCTCGTCGTCAACAGCATCGAGGGCCTGTCCTATGACAAGGTGGCAGTCGTGTTCGTGGCGGTCGAGCGGCCTGCACTCGAGCAGCGGCCTGGGTCGGCGGCTGCATCAGCCCAAGCATCCGGATTCATTTCAACGCCGTTGCTTGCGATAGGAATGGGGCTCGGCGGCTCGGGATTAGGCGTATTATCCTATGTCTTGCTTGGCGCTCGGGTGCGTCGGCGCGCGCAGGTAACTCCCAAGGTGGCCATGGTGACGCGACGTTCGGGTGGGTCTGCGATCGAGGCCGTGCGTAAAGCGATCAAGCCTAATGCAGCCTAGGGGTGTATTCGACATGGTGACACCGAAGCCGTCTGCCGAGCGACGTCGTCCGTTCAAATCGCCATTTGAAGGTCTTAGTGAGCTTGCCGCCTCGATTCATCCGACCCGCCTTGCCGCGTGCCTTGATGCGAGCCTCTCGGCTGCGACGTTGGTACAGCTACAGAAGAGCCGCAGGCTGCAGACAAGGGTGGCGGGGCTGCTGCTTGACAACGAAACTAACTTAAACGGCAGTGTCTGGAGGCCGGACCTTCTGCTCGGACATGATCCGAAACGGGCTGCTCTGCTCGCCGGCGGCGTCTTTCATGCCCGTTCGCTGATCAAACTGATCTCAAAGCCCGATGTCGCCGTGCTGATCGGGCGTGTAGGGGCCGAAGCACAAGCTTTCGGTATCCGACACGCCGCACATGCAGTTTCAGCCAGAGTCATTACCGATCCGCAACAACTCGCGCAAGAAATTGATGCCGACGGGCATGCCTGTCTCGGCGCCTGGCTCGACCAAGCGTCAGCGCTTGATCGCAACCGCGTGCTTCTACGCTTGGCTGTCGGAACTGTCGCCGACAATCCAGCAACCGAACACCGTCAAGCCGCAGACCAATTGTTTTCCTTGGTGTTGGCCCAATTGGCGAAGGAAACCCCTGCGTTATGACAGTCGACGAGTCCGCCCCACCGATAGCTCCGCACATGCGCCCACTTGGCCCTCTCATAGCGGCAAGGGATCTCGAGATCTGGCAGGAGGCCGCCGAGGCCCGAGCCGCTGCAGAGCGGCATCTGCAGCGGGTTCGCAGCTGGGCGCGCAGGGCTTATCAGTCGGAGCGAGCGCGCGGGCATGCCGAGGGGCTGGCGGCCGGTGCCGAGGAAATGGCGCAGCTGGTTGCCCAAGCCGCCGCGGAAACGGCACAGAAACACGCCGTTCTGGAAGAGGAATTGCCACAGCTCGTGATGGAGATGGTAACTGATCTTCTGGGCGCCTTCGATCCCGGTGAGATGTTGGCGAGGACGGTTCGTCACGCCATCCAGCGAAAATATGGCGGGGCGGAGCTTTCTCTTCATGTGTCCTCCATGGACGCTGATGCCCTTGCCCACGAATTTGCTGCGTGCGACGGACGGGAAGGCCGTCCGATGGTCCGAATTGTTTCGGACCCGGCGCTATCCCCGCACGAATGCGTGCTGCGGAGCGAATTCGGCAATGTTGATCTCGGACTTGCCGCGCAACTCCGCGCGCTGCGTCTTGGACTCGGGTTACCTCCCGCCGCAGGCGAGCCGTGACGACGCGGGGAGCAAACCGTGGCAATCCCGTTGCAGAGGGAGACCTGCACGGGGTGCTGTCGCATCTGCGATCGACAGCAAGGCATGTCGACACGCGCGCCGTGCATGGAAGAATCACGCGGGCGATCGGCACGCTCCTCCATGCAGTCTTGCCCGATGCTCGCATTGGAGAGCTTTGTGTCGTGCGGGATCCGCGCACCGGGTGGTCACTTGAGGCCGAGGTGATCGGTCTGCGGGAGGATGGCGTGCTGCTGACGCCGATCGGAGACTTGCAGGGCTTGTCCAGCCGGGCAGAAGTCGTCGCTACCGGACGAATGCATGAGGTGCCAGTCGGGCCCGAGTTGCTTGGCCGGGTGATCGACAGCTTCGGCCGTCCACTCGATGGCAAGGGTGCAGTCAAAGTCACCGAAACTCGTCCGTTACGCGGCAAAGCGCCAAACCCGATGACGAGGCGCATCATCGAGCGGCCTTTGCCACTCGGCGTGCGCGTCCTGGACGGCCTTTTGACATGCGGCGAGGGCCAGCGGATCGGCATATATGGAGAGCCTGGTTGCGGCAAGTCGACGTTATTGGCGCAGATCGTAAAGGGCGCGATCGCTGACGTGACGGTCGTTGCACTGATAGGCGAGCGTGGGCGGGAGGTGCGTGAATTCATCGAGCGCCATCTTGGGGAGGCAGCCCTTCGCCGCACGGTCGTAGTCGTTGAGACCTCCGATCGCTCGGCGATGGAGCGCGCGCAATGTGCCTATATGGCAACCGCGCTCGCGGAGTACTTTCGCGAACAGGGACTGCGCGTCGTTCTGATGATGGATTCATTGACGCGATTTGGCCGCGCCATGCGCGAAATCGGTCTTGCTGCGGGTGAGCCACCGACGCGGCGGGGCTTTCCTCCCTCTGTCTTTGCTATGCTGCCTGGATTGCTCGAGCGTGCCGGCATGGATGCGTGCGGCTCAATTACAGCGTTCTATACCGTGCTTGTGGAAGGTGAGGGTACCGGCGATCCAATCGCCGAGGAAACGCGCGGCATTCTCGATGGTCATATCGTTCTCTCGCGCTCGATCGCCGCGCGATCTCAATTCCCCGCTATCGATGTACTGTCGAGCCGCAGCCGCGTCATGGATGCCGTCGTATCCGCGCAGCATCGCGAGGCCGCATCTTTCTTCCGCGATCTGCTCTCGCGCCACGCGGAGGCCGAGTTCCTAGTCAAGGTTGGCGAATACAAGCAAGGTAGCGATCCCCTGACGGACCGGGCTATCGCCTCGATCGATGATCTGAACAAGTTCTTGCGCCAAGGCGAGGGCGATGCGTCCACTTTTGAGGAAACCGTCACATGGATGTGCCGTCTGACCGCATGAGTTGCATTCACGCGTCGAAATTGCGGCACGTCAAGGATCTGCGTGAGCGTAGTGCCCGCAGTGAATTGTCCAATATGGACGCCAAATGCAATATGGCGGCCCTGGCCACGAAGCGCGCATGGCGCGAACTGACAATCGCAGACGAGCATCACGCACGGGCGGAGGCTGAGGTTTACCAACAACTGGTATCGCTCGGTACCTTGTCCGTCATCGAACTCGATCGCAGCCAGCTCATTTTGGAGAGGCTCGCAGGTGAGGTCGCGTCGAAACGCCAGAAGCTTGAGGACGCGCGTATCGCTCAACAGCAGGCCGAGATGGCGGCATCGGAAAAGCGGGCGGACTGGGCCAAACGTTCCGCGGCGACTCACAAATGGCGACAGATTGAGACCGACGTCCGACGTGCAGCCCATGATCATTCGGAGGTCTCAGCCGAGATAGATGCTGATGATGAAGTCCTGCTTCGCTATGGGCAGGGGTTACCCACAAAGGTGGCAGACGGTTAAATCTGATGAGCGCTAGTCATGTTGGGACGCAAACGTGCTGTCATGCAGAGCCGCCTTGCGCGCGTCGTGCAGCGGAATGCACGGCGTACAGGCCATCTCTGGTTCTGACTCACGCGTTGGTCTCGTGGCTCAATGGAATCGCGGGGCCCCGCACGTCTTTGCAGACCAGCATCGGTGATAAGCCGCTATCGGTGCGACTGGCACGAGTCGTTTGGCAGGAGGAACCTTCGGCTATATCGATGCTCGACTGCATCTGGGATGTCGGTGACGAAGCAGTCATCTTATCGATACCCTATACCCTTGCCGAGGCGTTGATCTCGACAGTGCAGAGGGGCCTCGCTTTTCCCTCCGAGCCGAGCGGTTCGCTCATCCTCGAACTTGCGCTCGAACCGTTGCTCGCTCGTCTGGAGCGAAAGATTGAGCAGAGGCTGCAACTTCTGCATGTCGGAAAGGCCGAAACGATAGGGCCTTATGTCGAATTCGACATTGCCTACGGTCCGGTCAGGAGCAAAGGTCGCCTGTTTCTTTTTTCGCCTGTCGATGGACCGATACCGCCGGCGTTCCGCGCTTTAGGCGAGTTGCTCGGTCAACTGCCGCGAGAAATGTGCGAGCTCTCCACGGAGCTACCCGTCATAGTTGCCGGAGAAATGGGCGCTCTGCGAGCTACGGCCTCGCTTCTTCGCAAAACGACTGCAGGCGACGCGTTGCTGCCGGGCGTGATGCCATTCGCCCGTGGTCAGATCATCCTCACTGCGGGCCGACTATGGACCGAGGCAGATGTCGGTGGCGGTCGCCTGACCTTGCGGAGGCCATTTCGGTTGCAACCGCGCCCTCTGGAGTATGCACATATGACGACACAGCCCGAATCGCAGCAGCCGCCCTCGGAAGCCGATCTCGACGATATAGAGGTCACGCTGGTCTTCGAATGCGGCCGGTGGCAGATCACGCTCGGAGAATTGAGGAGTGCCGGCGAAGGACATGTGTTCGAACTTGGCCGGCCGGTCGACGGCCCTATCGATATCCTTGCGAACGGCCTACGTATCGGAAGCGGCGATATCGTGCGTATTGGGGACGAGCTCGGTGTCAGACTCCGTGGCAGGTTAGCAGGCAATGACTGAGGTTCAACCGGCAATCCTGGCGCTTCTTGCGGTTACGGCCGGTCTCGGCTTGTTGCTCTTCGCGGTCGTCACGACCACGGCGTTCATTAAGGTATCGGTGGTTCTCTTCCTCGTTCGCAATGCTCTTGGAACCCAGTCGATACCACCGAACATCGTTCTATACGGCGCAGCTTTGATTCTCACCGCCTTCACCAGCGCCCCCGTCTTTGAGCAGAGCTACAATCGAATTGCTGATCTGCAACTCCGCTATCAGACCCTCGAGGATTGGGTCAGCGCGGCGAAAGAGGGCCAGGAGCCGTTGCGAAGCTATCTTAAGAAGTTCACCAATGAAGAACAGCGAGGCTTCTTCATGTCCTCGACCGAACGTGTCTGGCCGGAGGAGATGCGCGGCAGAGCCACAGCTGATGATTTTGTCATTCTAGTCCCGTCTTTTCTAATCTCGGAGCTCAAGCGTGCTTTCGAGATTGGGTTTTTGCTCTATCTTCCCTTTATCACCATCGATCTGATCGTAACGACCATCCTGATGGCGATGGGCATGTCAATGGTATCGCCGACAGTGATATCGGTCCCTTTTAAGCTCTTTCTGTTCGTGGCCATTGATGGCTGGTCTCGTCTCATGCACGGACTGGTACTGAGCTACGCGATGCCCGGAGGTTGAATATGGATGAGACCACCATTCTTACTCACATGACCCGATCGCTCGTGCTATTCATGATCTGGGTTCTGCCTCCACTCCTTGCGGCGGCAGTTGCCGAAACAGCCATTGGCCTCATCCAGGCGGCAACGCAGATCCAGGACCAGACGTTGCCGCTGACGGTGAAGCTTCTGGTCATTGTTGCGGTCATCGGTCTGTTTTCTCCGGTGCTGAGCGCCCCGCTTATTGAACAAGCCAAGCAGATCTTCACGGAGTTTCCCGCGCTCACGGCGGGCTACTAGCGCCCCTCGCGATGTCTGAGCTGTCAACCGCCGAGACTCAAAGTCTGATCCATGCGGCCATCGAACTCGTCGTTGCTGCCGGCCTTGGTGCAGCCCGCCCCGCCGGCATCATGCTGGTTCTCCCCGTATTTACGCGCACGCAGATCGGCAGGCTGATCCGCGGCTGCCTGGCCGTTGCGATCGAGCTACCGTATTTGGGGCAAATCGGCGATGGCCTGAAGACGCTGGACCCAGAAACGCATCTGATCAGGATCACGCTACTGGGATTGAAGGAGACGTGTGTCGGTCTACTGATCGGCGCCGTGCTCAGCATTCCGTTATGGACCATCCAGGCTGTCGGGGAGATCATCGACGTCCAACGAGGCGTCACGAGCGTGGTCGCTCCGGCCGATCCCGCAACGCACAGTCAGGCTTCGGCGACAGGACTGTTTCTCGGTATCACCGCGATCACGATCTTCGTCGTATCCGGAGGCCTACAAACCATGATCAGCGGACTTTATGGCAGCTATCTGGTCTTGCCAGTGTATCAGTTTCGACCCACGCTGACCGTGCAAGGGATAAGGGAGCTGCTGGGCATGCTCGACGGCATGATACGTTCCACCGTCCTGATCTCGGGGCCCGTGGTGGTTTTCCTGCTACTGATCGATATATCGGCGATGCTGCTCCAACGCTTTGCACCGCAATTCAACAATAAAGACCTGTCTTTGACGATCAAAAATATCGGCTTTGCGATCGTCATGGTCACCTACGCGGTTTATCTGATCGAATACATGCAATCGGAATTCATCCAGTCCGGCGGCGAGTTGGAGAGGTTTGAAAGGCAACTGAAGTGAGCGACACGAGTGAAGAAAAGACGCTCGCCCCCACTGACAAGAAGCTCAACGATGCGCGCAAGAAGGGAGTGGTTCCGCACAGCAGTGATTTTGTTAGAGCCGTCAGCAGCTGCGCCGGTCTCGGCTATCTCTGGTTGGAGGCCGATTCAATCCAGGATAGGTGCGAAGCAGCGCTAGTGCTGGCTGACAAGCTGCTGGAGGAGCCGTTCGATGTTGCGGTCCAGCTGGCGCTCGGCGTCTTGCCCGAACTGGCTCTGCGAATTGTTGGTCCGCTTCTCGGAACTATTCTCGCCGGGGCGACTCTGGCGGCAGTACTGGCCAATGGTGGTATAGTCTTCTCCTTCGAGCCGTTAAAGCTGAATTTCGAGAACATTGATCCCATAAAAGGGTTGAAGCGCGTCGCTTCCTTGCGCTCCTTAGTTGAGCTTGGGAAGACCGTCTTCAAGGTCATTGCCCTCGGCGTGATCTTTCTCCTCATCGTTGTCGGCGCGTGGAAGGCGCTGGTCTATCTGCCGGTGTGCGGCATGGGCTGCTTCGGCTTCGTCTTCATGGAAGTGAAACTGTTGATCGGGATTGCCTGCGGTGCGTTTCTGATTGGCGGACTGATCGATCTTCTGGTCCAGCGCTGGTTGTTTTTGCGCGGCATGCGCATGACACAAAGCGAGGTGAAGCGCGAGTTCAAGGAGCAGCAGGGCAATCCGGAGCTGAAACGGGAACACCGTCGTCTGCGCCGGGAGCAGGCGAACGAGTCTCCGCTCGGCGTGCGTCGCGCAACGTTGATCTTGACCGGGCGGGACATGCTGGTCGGAGTACGCTACGTCCGTGGCGAAACCGCTGTGCCAGTCCTGGTATGCCGCGGCGAGCGCGAAGCGGCTTCAAGACTCTGTGATGAGGCGCGGGCACTTGGGCTCAGTATTGCCGATGACCACACGTTAGTTAGTGAGCTAATTCAAAGCGCCAAGCTCGGTAACCCGATTCCTGCCCAGTATTTCGAGATCGTCGCAAGAGCCCTCATTGCGGCCGGCCTGGTCTAGTGCGTGTTGTGAATGGCGTCGCATTACGGGTGTAAGCGTGGCGCCGAGGCCCTTTGGATTTTTTGTGCGGAGTCTTGAGAGCACCGTTAGAAGAGTCATCTTCTGCAA
>NZ_JAQOSR010000071.1:0-41570 GCF_046718885.1 Bradyrhizobium sp. UFLA01-814
ACGGCATACGCGATGATATCCTAAGTCTCGTGGGCTCGGAGATGTGTATAAGAGACAGCTCCACGAGTCATATCGTGCTGAGAGCCCCCACCCGGATCGCATCTCCGATGCGATCCGACCTCCCCCGCGAGCGGGAGAGGTGAAGTTACGCAAGCGGAGATGACAGGCGATGATGACCGACGTCACGGCAAGCCGTCTGTTCTGCGGTGCTGACCGCGACATCCGCAACGACATTGTGCTCCGTCACGCCGACGGCATCATCACCGACATCTCCGAAGCCGCGGGCCCGGCGACAGCCCCGCGCTCGCTCATCCTTCCCGCCTTCATCAACGCCCACGACCACGCGCGCCCGCGCGCGTCGAGCTTCGGCGCGGTCGGCATGCCGCTGGAGAGCTGGATCCTGCGCACAGTGGTGGGCACGCCGGTCGATCCGTATCTCACCGCGGCCTCGGCGTTTGCCCGCGCAGCGCAGGCCGGCTGCGCGGCGATGATGGTGCACTACACCCGTCCGAGCGGGACCATGCCGCTGGTCGAGGAGGCCAGGGCGATCGCGCGCGCCGCCGCCGATGTCGGCATCCGCATCGCCTTTGCCATCGCGGTGCGCGACCAGAACCCGATCGTCTATGGCGACAGCGAAGCGGTGCTGTCAGACCTTCCGGCCGACGATCGCAGCGCGATCGAACAGCTGTTCGTTCGTGCTCCGATGTCGCCGCAGGCCTATATCGAGCTGACCGACGCCATCGCGGCGGCGATTGGCGGGCCGAAGGTCGACGTGCAGCTTGGGCCGGCCGGGGTGCAGTGGTGCTCGAAGCCGCTGCTGGAGGCGGTCGCGGAGAACTCGGCGCAGACCGGCCGTCGTATCCATATGCACCTGCTCGAGACGATCCACCAGCGCGCCTGGGCCGACCGGCATTTTCCCGATGGCATCGTGCGCTATCTCCGCGACATCGGCTTCCTCTCGGAGCGGCTGACGCTCGCGCATTGCATCCACGCGCGGCCCGACGAGCTCGAGATGATCGCGGCCTCGGGCGCGCGCATCGTCACCAATTTCTCCTCCAACCTGCACCTGCGGTCCGGGTTGGCACCGATCGCGGCGGCGCACGCTTGCGGTTGTGCGATTGCCGTCGGCGTCGATGGCCTGGCGCTCGACGAGGATGACGATGTGCTGCGCGAGATGCGGCTGGTGCAGATGATGCACGGCGGCCTCGGCTTCAAGCGTACATGGACTGCTCAGGAATTCTTCACGCTCGCGATCCGCAACGGCCGCCGCGCCACCGGCGCGCCGGGCACCGGCGAGCTCGCGGTCGGTGCGCCGACTGATTTCTTCGGCATCGATCTCGACCGCCTCGAGCGCGATCAGATTCTCGATGCCGATCCGCTCGACCTGTTGTTCGCGCGCGGCAATGCGTCGCTGATCTCAGAGCTTGTGGTCGATGGTCGCACCGTCGCCAGGGGCGGCCGGTGCCTCGGTGTTGATCTTCCCGCCATTGAGCAGGAACTGCGCGGCATCACCCGTGCGAGCGCGGCCACATACGCGCATGTCTTGCGCGCATGGCCGCGATTGTCGAACTCAGTGCAACACTGGTTCGAAGCGCAGCTCACCTGCAATTAGCTGCACAATCTTCGCTTCGCGCTGAGCAGCAGCTTCGGTCATACGCTCGCTAATTCCGTCAAGCGGAAGAAAATTCCACTTGCATCACACTCGTCGCGCGGCTTCAAGTTCACCCAACAAGAAAACTGAATCAGCCGCTGTCACCGGCTGGTCATTTTGTCGCGAGGAAGCGTGATGGGCGCGTTGTCGCATCTGCGGATTGTCGAGATCGGAAGTGCTGCGGCGACGAGCTATTGCGCGCGGCTGTTTGCCGATTTCGGCGCCGATGTACAGAAGATCGAGCCGCCGTACGGCGATCCGCTTCGCCGCACCGCGCCGCTGACGCCCAAGGGCCAGAGTGCGTGGTTTGCGTTTCTCAACTTCAACAAGTCGAGTGTCGTGCTCGACGCGAGCGACGCGGGCGCGGCATCCCGCTTGCGGGAGCTGATTGTCGGCTGCGACATCCTGCTCGACGGGCGCGGCATCGCTGCGGCGGATTGTCCCGAGATCGATCTCGACGCGATCAAGCGGGATAATCCTGGCCTCATTCATCTCGACCTCGCCTGGTTCGGCGATCGCGGTCCCTACGCCAATTTCGCGGCGACGGACTCCACGATCCGCGCGCTGACCGGGCTGGTGAAGCTGGTCGGTCCGGAGCAGGGGCCGCCGATGCATGCGCCGGATTTCCAGATCGGCATCCTGGGCGGGCTGTGGGGTTTCATCGCCGCGGCCTCGTCGGTGCTCGGGCGCATGCAGGACGGGCGCGGCCGCGCAAACCATCTCAGCCTGTTCGAGGCCTCTATCGCCGTCACCGAATACATCATGTTCGAGGCGTTCCAGCGCGGCGACATCATGCGGCGGATCGGCGTCAACCGGTTCTGGCCGACCTTTCCGGTTGGAATCTACGAGACGAAGCAGGGCTGGCTCGGCGTCACCACGGTGACCCCGGCGCAATGGCGCGCGTTCTGCGAGATGCTCGGGCTCAACGAGTTGCGCGACGATCCGACGCTGGTCATGGGTGTCGACCGGCTGCGCCATGTCGCCGAGATCGAAGGCAGGATCTTGCCGAAGCTGAAGCAGCGCACCGCGCAGGAGTGGTTCGCCGAAGGGCTCAAGCGCAGGATTCCGATCGTGCCGGTGCCGGAGGTAGCGGATCTCATCGCCGATGAGGAGAAGCGTGCGCGTGGCGCCATCGTCCCGATCACCATCGGTGACGAGACCGGCTTTTCCGCCGGCACGATGCAGCGGCTGACCGCAACGCCGCCGCTGCGCGGCGGCCGGGTGCCTGATCTCGGCGAGCAGCAGGCGCGGCGCGACGCTGCGCCGCGCGTGCCGGTGCCCAGGGCCGATACAACCGATCGCTTGCCGCTCGAGGGCATCCGTGTCGTCGACTTTTCGATGGGCTGGGCCGGGCCGATCTGCACCCGCACGCTCGCCGATCTCGGCGCCCACGTCATCAAGATCGAGGCGACCCAGTATCCGGACTGGTGGCGCGGCGTCGACCGCCGTCCGGCCTATGTGCTGGAGCAGATGTACGAGAAGTCGGTGCGCTACTGCATCATGAACCGCAACAAGCGCGGCATCACGCTCGATCTGACCCGGCCGAGGGGGCTTGAATTGGCGAAGCGCCTGCTCGCCGATGCCGACCTCGTGGTCGACAATTATTCGGTCGAGGTGCTGCCCAAGCTCGGCCTCGGCTACGACGTGCTGAGCAAGATCAATCCCAAGCTGGTGATGATGTCGATGTCGGCGTTCGGCGCCGGCAGCGTGCATCGCGACTGCCGCGCCTATGGCTCGACCCTGGAGCAGGGCTCCGGTCTGCCGAGTGTTGTCGGCGATCCCGATGGTCCGCCCGTCATGAGCCATACCGCGTTCGGCGACGCCGTCGGCGGGCTCAACGGCGCCGCCGCGGTGCTGACCGCGCTGATCCACGCCAAACTGACGGGGCAGGGGCAGTTCATCGATCTGGCGCAGATCGAATGCATGATGCCGTTCGCCGCGCCCTGGATCGTCGCGCATTCGACCAATGGCAAGCCGCCGACCAAATACGGCAACCGCCACCCCGATTTCGTGCCGCACGGCTGCTTTCGCTGCGCCGGAGAGGACAACTGGATCGTCGTCGCGGTGTCCGACGACGCGATGTGGCCAAAGCTCGCGCGGCTGCTCGGCCGCAAGGACTGGGCGGCGGACGAGACGCTCAGGACCGCCGCGGGCCGCCGCGCCATCGAGGCCGAGATCGAGGCTGCGATCACGGCCTGGACCGCGGCGCGCGATGCCGATGCTGCGATGACCGCGCTGCAGGCCGAAGGTGTCGCCTCCGGCGTGGCGCGGCTGCCGATCGATCTCCTGGAGGATCCGCAGCTCCACGCCCGCGGCTTCATCCAGCAGGTCGACCGCGCGTTCATCGGACGACATCCGCAGCCGTCGATGCCGTTTCGCGAGAGCGATGCGCCATTTGCCATTCGTTCAGTGCCGCCGACGCTCGGCGAGCATAACCGCGCGATTCTTGGCGGCATGCTCGGGCTCTCCGACGCCGAGCTCGATGAGCTCAGCCGCGAGGGCATCATCGGCACCGAGATGCTGATGGAGGAGCAGCTGGTGAAAGAGAAGAAGCGGGCGGCGGGCTGATGGAGGCAGGTCAGCCGGCACAGCGCAGGGCGGAGGGCGCGCGCGAGGCCGCGCGGCCGCTGCTGTCCGTGCGCGGGCTCGGCATCCGCTTCAAGACCGCGCAGGGTGTCTGGCAGGCGACGCGCCGCATCGACTTCGACATCGCGCCCGGCGAGCGCGTCGGCATCGTCGGTGAGAGCGGCTGCGGCAAGACCATCACCGGCCTGTCGATCCTGCGGCTGTTGCCGGGCAATTTTGCCGGCCTCGACGGCAAGATCCTGTTCGACGGCGTCGATCTCGCCTCCTGCAGCGCGCGGCAGATGCGCGCGATCCGGGGCAAGCGCATCGCGATGATCTTCCAGGAGCCGATGAGCGCGCTCGACCCGGTGTTCACCGTCGGCCACCAGATCGCCGAGACGCTGCGCGTCCATACGGACGTTTCCCATGAGGAGGCGCGCGCCAGGACGCTGGAGATGCTCCGCCGCGTCGGCATCGCCTCGCCCGAGCGGCGGATCGACGACTATCCGCACCAGCTGTCCGGCGGCATGCGCCAGCGCGTGATGATCGCGGCGAGTTTGATCTGCGGGCCGCAGCTTCTGATCGCCGACGAGCCGACCACCGCGCTCGACGTCACCGTGCAGGCGCAGATCCTCGAGCTGCTGCGCGACATCAGCGAGACCTCGAAGACCGCGCTGATGCTGATCACCCACGATCTCGGCGTCGTCGCCGAGACCTGCACGCGGATGATCACGATGTATGCCGGCGAGGTGATCGAGGACGCCACCGTCGACGAAGCGCTGGTGCGGCCGCTGCATCCCTACACGTCGGGCCTGTTACGCTCGCTGCCGCATTTGAGCCCGCGCCACGGCCGCCTGCCGTCGATCCCGGGCCGGGTGCCGTCGATCGCGGAGATGCCGAACGGCTGCCGCTTCCGGGCCCGCTGCGCGCATGCGGCCAAAGGTTGCGAGGCCGAGCAGAAGCTGCAGGACGCCGGCGGCGGCAGAAGAGTGCGCTGCTGGCGCTTTGCCGAGCTCAATCTGCCGGGCGCGCTGCATCCGCCCGGCGCGCCGGCTGCTGCAAAGGTCGCGACGCAATGACCACAGCCGGTGCCGAGCCCCGCCGCGATGCCATCGTCTCGGTGCGCGACCTCCAGGTCCGCTTCCAGACCTCGGACCGCCGCGCCACCGTGAAGGCGGTCGACGGTGTCAATTTCGACGTCCGCCGCGGCGAGACCTTCGGCATCATCGGAGAGTCCGGATCGGGCAAGACCACGATCGGCCGCGCGCTGGTGTTTCTGCTCAATCCCAGCGCCGGCGCCATCCTGCATGACGGCATCGATCCAACGGCGCTGCCACGCCGGGAGTTTCA
Source organism: Bradyrhizobium sp. UFLA01-814 (assembly GCF_046718885.1). NCBI lineage: Bacteria > Pseudomonadati > Pseudomonadota > Alphaproteobacteria > Hyphomicrobiales > Nitrobacteraceae > Bradyrhizobium > Bradyrhizobium sp. UFLA01-814. The sequence continues at coordinate 5,567 of NZ_JAQOSR010000071.1, forward strand.
AAGCCATCGCCGCGACTACCAGATCATCTTCCAGGACCCGAACGCCGCGCTGAATCCGCGCATGACCATTCTGGCCTCGGTGCTGGAGCCGCTGGAGCTCGCACGTGCCGGCAGCCGTGCCGAGCGCGAGCGGCAGGCGCGGGAGGCGCTGGAGCGGGTGGGCCTGCCTCAGGAGTTCGGCGCGCGTTACCCGCATCAGCTGTCCGGCGGCCAGAAGCAGCGCGTCGTGATCGCCCGCGCGCTGACGCTGAAACCCAAACTGATCGTCTGCGACGAGGTGGTGGCCGCGCTCGACATGTCGATCCGCGGCGACGTGCTCAATTTGTTTGCCGATCTGCAGCGCGACCTCGGCCTGACCTATGTCTTCATCACCCACGATCTCGCCGTGGTCTCGCATATCAGCGAGCGCGTCGCGGTGATGTATCTCGGCCAGTTCGTCGAGCTCGGGCCGACCGAGGAGGTCGCCGAGCGGCCTCTGCATCCCTACACGATCGCGCTGCTGTCGGCCGAGCCGCGGCCGTTGCCGTCCACGATGCGGCAGGAGAGCCGCATCGTCTTGCAGGGCGAGGTGCCGAGCCCGATCGATCCACCCTCGGGCTGCCGCTTCCGCACCCGCTGCCCGCATGCGCAGCCGCTCTGCACCGACCGCGTGCCGGAGTGGCGCGAGCTGAAGCCCGATCACTGGGTGGCCTGCCATTTCGCCGACCGCCCCAATTTTTCGCCGAGTTAGCGCGCGATGAGATCAGTTCGAATAGCGACCCCGAAGGAACTGCACTCCCTCTCCCGCTTGCGGGGGAGGGCTCTCTCCACGAGTTACATCGTGGAGAGAGCCCCCACCCGGATCGCATCTATGATGCGATCCGACCTCCCCCGCAAGCGGGAGAGGTGCAGCCAGTCTGCCGCTAAGCCGATTCAAATTGACGCCCTGGGATAATGGAGGACCTGCCATGACGATGACGACACGACGCGAGGTTATGGCGCTGATCTCGGGCGCACTCGCCAGCACCACACTCGGCGGCCGTGCGTTTGCGGAAGGCGCGCCGAAGAAGGGCGGCACCCTGCGCATCTCGGCGCCGGCCAACCCGTCGAGCCTCGATCCCGCGACCGGCGGCGCCGGCTCCGACCACGCCTTCCTGTTCACGATGTACGACACGCTGACCGAATGGGAATTCGACACGCTGAAGCCGAAGCCCGGCCTTGCCGAGAGCTGGAAGTTCACCGATCCCACCACGCTGGTGCTCAACATTCGCGCCGGCGTCACCTTCCATGACGGCACGCCGCTCGATGCGGAAGCGGTCAAGTTCAATCTCGAGCGCAACCGCAGCGATGCGAAGTCGAACATCAAGGCCGATCTGCTCTCGGTCGCCGCGGTCGAGGTCACTGGCCCGCAGCAGGTGACGTTGAAGCTGAAGACGCCGGATACCGCGCTGCCCGGCATCCTCTCCGACCGCGCCGGCATGATGGTGTCGCCGACGGCGCTGAAGGCGGCCGAGGGCGGCGTCGTGACGCGCAAGCCGGTCGGCGCCGGCGCCTATTCGTTCGTCAGCTGGGCCGACGGCGAGAAGATCGTGGTCAAGCGCAACGAGAAATACTGGAAGCCGGAGCGGCCGCTTCCCGACGCCATCGAGATCTCGATCATTCCCGAGCTCACCACCGGCGCCCGCTCGGTCACCGCCGGGCAGAACGATCTGATCTACCAGCTGCCGCCGCGGCAGAAGGTGATCATCGAGCGCGCCTCGAGCGTCAAGGTGGTGCATGGCCCGACGCTGTACGTGCTTCAGATCTTCCTCAACTGGGCCAAGCCGCCGTTCGACAATCTCAAGGTCCGCCAGGCGCTCAACTTCGCGATCGATCGCGAGTCCTTCGTCAAGGCCGCGCTCGCAGGTCTTGCGGAGCCCGCCTACATGAACCTGCCGAAGGCGCATTGGGCCTATGATGCCGAGGTCGCAAAACTCTATCCCTATGATCCCGACCGAGCGCGCAAGCTGCTCGCCGAGGCCGGCTTCAAGGAGGGCACCCAGATCGAGCTCGGCGGCTATCCGGACCAGGATTCGGTGCAGCGTCAGGAGATCCTGATCGAGCAGCTGCGCAAGGCCGGCATCGGCGTGCGCTTCGTCAACGCCCCGATCGCGGAAGCTTCCGCGGCCTTCTTCGGTGCGGAGAAGAAGGGCGCCGGCCTGCTCTCGGCCTGGACCGGACGGCCCGACCCGAGCCTGACTTACTCGCTGATGTTCACCAAGGACGCCTACTACAATGGCGGGCGCGCGCCAGTGCCGGCCGAGCTCGAGGCCGCGATCAAGGAATCGCGTGCGTCGGAGGACATCGACACCAGGCGCAAGGCGTTCTCCACCGTGCAGCGGCTGGTGATGGAGAACGCCTTCGTCGCGCCGCTGGCCTTCCAGTTCGAGCTGGTCGCGATGAACAAGAAGGTGCAGGGCTATCGGCCGAACCTGCTCGGCAAGCCGAAATACGACGACGTCTGGCTCGGGAGTTAGGCGATGGCGCGACGGTCACCAGTCAAGGTCATCGGCAGCCGCCTCGTGCAGGCGCTGCCCGTGATCCTGCTCGCGACCTTCATGGTGTTCGCGCTGCTCAAGCTGGTGCCCGGCGACATCGCCGTGACGCTGGCGGGCGACAACGCAACCGACGCACGGATCACCGAGATCAGGAAGATCTACGGCCTCGACCGCCCGTTCCTGGTGCAATATGGCGCCTGGCTCGGCAATGTCGCGCAGGGCGATCTCTCGCAATCGCTTCTCACCGGCGAGAAGGTCGCGGACTCGATCGGGCGTGCGTTTCCGAACACGCTCCTGATCGTCGTGATCGCGCTGGCGCTGGCGCTGGTCACGGGCATTCCGATGGGCGTGATGGCCGCGATCAAGCCGAATGGCTGGGTCGACAAGCTGATCAGCATGCTGGCGTCGCTCGGCGTCGCGGTGCCCGGCTTCTGGCTCGCGATGATCCTGGTGGCGGAATTCTCGCTGAAGCTGAACTGGCTGCCGGCGACCGGCGCGAAATCCTTCAGCGCCTCGCCGGTCGATGCGATCAGGCATGCGCTGCTGCCTGGCATCGCGATCGCGGCCTATGGCATGGCCGAGGTCGCGCGCCAGCTGCGCGGCGCGCTGCTGGAGGTGCTGTCGTCGCAATATGTCCGCACGCTGCACGCCAAGGGCCTGTCGATGTCGCGCATCCTCTGGCAGCACGGCCTGAAGAATGTCGGCGTCAATCTGCTCACCATCATCAGCCTGTTGGTCAACCGCATGCTGGCGGCGACCGTGGTGATCGAGGCGGTGTTCGCGATTCCCGGCCTCGGCAGCCTGATCGTGCGCGGCGCGATCCAGCGCGATTTCCCGATCGTGCAGGGCGTCGTCTTCACCATGGTGGTGGTTGTGATCGCGGTGAATTTGATCACCGATTTGCTGTGTGCTGCGGTCGATCCGAGGATCGAGCAATGACCGAGGTGGCGCTCGCTCCCCTGAAGGCACCGGCGAGGCCGACGCGGCTGCGGCGATTTGCGCGCTGGCTCGCCGGCGATCTCCGCGCCGCGCTGTCGATCCTGGTGCTCGTGGTGCTCGTCGTCGTCGCAATCGGTGCGCCCTGGATCGCGCCCTATGCGCCGACCGCGCAGGACGTCAACAACATGCTGGCGCCGCCGGGGCCGGCCCATCTGCTCGGCACCGACGATCTCGGCCGCGACATCTTCTCGCGCCTGATCTACGGCGCGCCGGCCACCGTCTATGCCAGCCTGCTGGCGGTCGGCGTCGCGGTCCTGATCGGGCTGCCGGTCGGCCTCATCGCCGGCTATTTCGGTGGCTGGATCGACGACATCATCAGCCGCATCATCGACACCTTCCTGTCGTTCCCCGCCATCGTGCTGGCGATCGCGGTCACCGGCGCGCTTGGCATCGGGCTCACCAACGGCATGATCGCGGTCGGCATCACGATGTTCCCGGCGCTGGCGCGCATCGTCCGCGCCCGCACGCTGATCGTGCGGCAGGAGCTCTATGTCGATGCCTCCAGAGGCTTCGGCGCGCCGACCTGGCACGTGCTTTGGCGCCACGTGCTGCCGAACACGCTGCAGCCGGTCATCGTGCAGGTGACGCTCTTGCTCGCCGCCGCGCTGCTGGCGGAAGCCAGCCTGTCGTTCCTCGGCCTCGGCATCCAGCCGCCGGACCCGAGCTGGGGCGCCATGCTGGCGCGCGCCTATCAATACATGGAAATCGCGCCGGAGCAGATGTATGCGCCGGGCCTTGCCATTCTCGTCGTCTCGCTGGCGTTCAACGCGCTCGGGGAGTCCTTGCGCGTCGTGCTCGATCCGACCATGAAGGATCGTTGACTGTGAGACGTCGGCCGGTCGCGCACGATTTCTTCACCTCGCCCCGCTTGCGGGGAGAGGTAGCAAACTCACGGAATTGATCATGTCGTTCAAGAAATTGCTGATTGCCAACCGCGGTGAGATCGCGATCCGGATTGCCCGTGCCGCCGGCGAAAGCGGCCTTGCCACGGTCGCGATCTATCCCGCCGACGATGCCGCCTCGCTGCATGTCCGATCCGCCGACGCCAGCCACGAGATTCCAGGCCGCGGCGCGCGGGCCTATCTCGACATCGAGGCCGTCATCGCGGCGGCCAAGACCACGGGTTGCGATGCGCTGCATCCGGGCTACGGCTTCCTCAGCGAGAACACGCAGCTCGCGCGGCGCTGTGCCGAGGAGAGGATCACCTTCGTCGGCCCGTCGCCGGAGGCGCTCGATCTGTTCGGCGACAAGGCCAAGGCAAAGGCGCTGGCTAAGAAATGCGGCGTCCCGATCATTGCCGGCACTTCGGGCGCGACCAGTCTCGACGAGGCAAAGGCGTTCTTCGCCTCGCTCGGCGCCGGCGCCGCCGTGATGATCAAGGCGATCGCCGGCGGCGGTGGGCGCGGCATGCGGGTGGTCGAGGACGCCGCCAAGCTCGACGAGGCCTATGCGCGCTGCCAGTCGGAGGCCAAGGCGGCGTTCGGCAGCGATGCGGTCTATGTCGAACGGCTGATCCGCAAAGCGCGTCATATCGAGGTGCAGATCATCGGCGACCGTCACGGCGTCATCAGCCATCTCTGGGAGCGCGAATGCACCATCCAGCGCCGGAACCAAAAGCTCATCGAGGTGGCGCCGAGCCTGTCGCTGAGCGAGAGCCTGCGCGCGCGCATCATCGAGGCGGCGAAGCAGCTCGCGACCGCCGCGCGCTACGACAATCTCGGCACCTTCGAATTCCTGGTCGATGACGAAGCCGGCGAAGGTGAGGGCGCGTTCGCTTTCATCGAGGCCAATCCGCGGCTCCAGGTCGAGCACACCGTCACTGAGGAGGTGCTCGGCGTCGACCTCGTGCGCGCGCAGCTCGCGGTCGCCGCCGGCGCTACGCTGGCCTCGCTCGGCCTCGCGCAATCAGCGGTGCCGCTGCCGCGCGGCTATGCGATGCAGCTGCGCGTCAACATGGAGGTGATGGACGAGAAGGGCATCACAAAACCGACCGGCGGCACGCTCAGTGTGTTCGACCTGCCGTCCGGCCCCGGCGTTCGCGTCGATACGTTCGGCTATTCCGGCTACCGGACCTCTGCCGCGTTCGACTCGCTGCTCGCCAAGGTCATCGTGCATTCGCCGAGCCCAAAATGGACCGACGTGGTGCACAAGGCATCGCGCACCTTGCGTGAATTCCGGATCGGCGGCGTCGCCACCAACATTCCGTTCCTCGGCGCGATCCTGGCGCATCAGAGCTTTGGGCGGAACAAGATCAGCACCAACTTCATAGATACCCATGTGGCGGCGCTGGTCGGCGCGGCGCAGGATCTCGCCGCACCATTGATCGAAGTGAGCGAGGTGGCTGCGACAAAGACCGTCGTCACTGAGGCGCCGCCCGAGGGATCGCTCCCGGTGCCCGCGCCGCTGCAGGGCACCATCGTGGCGATCGAGGTCGCGGAGGGCGATCTGGTCCGTCCCGGCCAGCAGATCGCGGTGCTGGAATCGATGAAGATGGAGCATCTCGTCACGGCACCGCATGGCGGCCGGGTGACCAGGATCGCGGGCGGCATCGGCGTCACCCTGATGCATGGCGAGCCGATCCTGTTCTTTGAGCCTGCCGAGGTTGACGGCCATCACGCGGCGGAAGAGGCCGCGATCGACCTCGATCACATCCGCCCTGATCTCGCCGAGCTGATCGCGCGCAAGGCGATCACGCTGGACGAGAACCGCCCGGCCTCGGTCGAGCGCCGCCGCAAGACCAACCAGCGCACCGCGCGCGAGAACATCGCGCAGCTGGTCGATGAGGGCTCGTTCGTCGAATACGGCTCGCTGGCGATCGCGGCGCAGCGCCGCCGCCGCAAGGTCGAGGACCTCATCAAGAACACGCCGGCCGACGGCCTGATATCAGGCGTCGCCACCGTCAACGCCAAGGATTTCGGCGCCGACGGCGCGCGCTGCATGGTGATCTCCTACGACTACACCGTGCTCGCCGGCACCCAGGGCCATATGAACCACAAGAAGATCGACCGCATGCTCGGCCTCGCCGAGCAGTGGCGTATGCCGCTGGTGTTCTATGCCGAGGGCGGCGGCGGCCGTCCCGGCGATACCGACCGGCTCGGCATGACCGGCCTCGACGGCCCGTCCTTCGTGCAGTTCGCAAAACTCTCCGGGCTGGTGCCCGTGGTCGGCGTGGTCTCCGGCTATTGCTTCGCCGGCAATGCCGCGATGCTCGGGGTCTGCGACGTCATCATCGCCACCAAAAATGCCTCGATCGGCATGGGCGGCCCCGCGATGATCGAGGGCGGCGGGCTCGGCGTCTACCATCCGGCCGAGGTCGGCCCGGTCTCGTTCCAGTCGCCGAACGGCGTGATCGACATCCTGGTCGAGGACGAGGCCGAGGCGACCACGGTGGCGCAGAAATATCTGTCCTATTTCCAGGGCGCGGTGCAGGACTGGAAGGCGCCGGACCAGCGGCTGCTGCGCCGTGCGATTCCGGAAAATCGCCTGCGGGTCTACGACATCCGCAACGTGATCGACCTGATCGCCGACGAGGGCTCGGTGCTGGAGATCCGCAGGGATTTCGGCGTCGGCATGATCACGGCCTTCATCCGCATCGAGGGCAAGCCGTTCGGCCTGATCGCCAACAATCCGAAGCATCTCGGCGGGGCGATCGACGCACCTGCCGGCGACAAGGCCGCGCGCTTCATGCAGCTGTGCGACGCCTTCGACATCCCGATCGTCTCGCTCTGCGACACGCCGGGCTTCATGGTCGGCCCCGAGGCCGAGAAGACCGCGATCGTGCGCCATGTCGCGCGGATGTTCGTCACCGGCGCCAGCATCACGGTGCCGCTGTTCGGCATCGTGCTGCGCAAGGGCTACGGTCTCGGCGCGCAATCGATGATCGGCGGCGGCTTCCACGCCTCGTTCTTCACGGTGGCGTGGCCGACCGGCGAGTTCGGCGGCATGGGTCTCGAAGGCTATGTCCGCCTCGGTTTCCGCAAGGAGATGGAGGCGATCGAGGATCCGGTCGAGCGCGAGAAGTATTTCCAGACCAAGGTCGCCGAGCTCTACGCCAACGGCAAGGCGGTCTCGATCGCCTCGGTGCTCGAGATCGACGAGGTGATCGATCCCGCCGACACCCGGCACTGGATCATGGCCGGCCTCCGCTCGGTGCCGAAGCCCGAGCCGCGGACCCACCGCAAGCGGCCTTGCATCGATGCGTGGTAGGGTGGCATAGGGTGAGTTAGATCGTGCATCAAACTCGGTGTCGTCCCGGCGAAGGCCGGGACCCATAACCACCGATGGTCATTGTTGCACGGTGCTGGGGCCATAGCCTCCTTCAACAACCCAACCCTGTGGTTATGGGTCCCGGCTTTCGCCGGGACGACGGCGGCGGGTGGGCGGGCGTCTCGCGTCATTGAGAGAGTTACCCCAACCTCAACTCCGCATATCCCCCCGCCGCCACCTCGTCGCATCGCGCGCGATACGCCGGCGCGCTGCCGCTGTAGCGGGCGACGATGCGGGTTTGCTTGCCCTCGACGTTGCGGTTGATGCCGGTCATCCAGGAATCGACCTCGTTGGAGAGCAGGCCTGTGCCGAGCGCCTTGACATGCTCGGTCCAGTCGGCGGTGCCTTCAGGCGTGGCGTCGAGGAAGGTCAGGCCTTTCGCTTTCGCGAAGCGGATCAGCCCAGTGACCCAGTCGACGCTGTATTCGACGCTGCGCGGGATGTTGCCGAGCGCGGTGTGCGGGCCCATCAGCATCATCATGTTGGGGAAGCCGTCGACCATCAGCCCGAGATAGGTCTCCGGGCCGTGCGTCCACTTCTCCTTCAGCCGCGCACCGTGCGCGCCGCGGAAATCGATCTTGTCGAAGCTGCCGGTTATGGCATCGAAGCCGGTGGCGTAGATGATGATGTCGAAGGCGTAATCCTTGTCGGTCGTCCGGATGCCCTCGGGCGTGATCCGCTCGATCGGCGTCTCCTTGATGTCGACCAGCTCGACATTGTCGCGGTTGTAGACCTCGTAATAGAAGGTCTCGAGCGGCAGCCGCCGCGTGCCGAAGCCGTGGTTCTTCGGGATCAGCTTCTCGGCGACCGCCTGGTTCTTCACGCGCTCGCGGATCTTGCGCGCGACGAAATCGCTGATCGTGGCATTCGCCGCGCGGTCGATCAGGATGTCCTTGAAGTTGCCCTGCCAGATGCCAAACCCGCGTTCGCCATAGAGCTTCTCGTAGAACGCCTCGCGCTCCGCCTCGCTCACCTCGAAGGCGCCGCGCGGATCGGGCGTATGCACGAAGCAGGCGAAGGTCTCCTTGCAGCGCGCGAAGATCTCGGGATAGCCGGCCTTGATCCCGGCTTGCGTCTCGGCGTCGATCTTGCCGTTGTGCAGCGGCGCCGCCCAGTTGGCGGTGCGCTGGAACACGGTGAGGTGCCCGACCTCGCCGGCGATGGTCTGGATGGTCTGGATGCCGGTCGCGCCGGTGCCGATCACGGCGACGCGCTTGCCGGTGAAATCCACCTTCTGCTTCGGCCAGCGCGCGGTGTGAAACGATTGGCCCCTGAAATCGTCGCGGCCCTCGATGCGCGGCAGGGTCGGCGTCGACAACGGACCGATCGCGGTGATCAGGAAGCGGCAGGAGTGCTGCGTGCCGCTCTCCAGCGTGATCCGCCAGCTTCGCGTGTCGTCCTGGTAGATCGCTGAGGTGACGCGACTCTCGAACTGGATGTCGCGGCGCAGGTCGAACTTGTCGGCGACATAGTTGCAGTAGCGCAAGGTCTCGGGCTGGCCGGCGAAATGCTCCGACCATTCCCATTCCTCGAGCAGCTCCTTCGAGAACGAATAGCCGTAGGAATAGCTCTCGGAATCGAAACGTGCGCCGGGATAGCGGTTCCAGTACCAGGTGCCGCCGACGCCGGTGCCGGCCTCGAACACGCGCGCGCTAAGGCCGAGCTCGCGCAGCCGATAAAGCTGGTACATGCCGGACAGGCCGGCGCCGATGATGATGACGTCGTAGTCCAGCGCAGCCGTCTGGGCGGTGTTGTCCTGGCGCAATTCGGCCACCTGTCGTTGCTCCCTGATGGATTGATTGCCGGCAAGGCTAACCGGTCTTCCTGCTGCCGACAAACATCGAACAGCGGGGCAGCTATCGGGATTTGCCGGGTGCGTCGGGTTGCGCGCATTCCGCGCGGCGGGCTGTCCGCCCCGCGGCTTTACTCGGCCGCGGGATTTCCTCTATCGTCGGCCCGACACAACGATCGCCCGCCAAGCGGCGACGGAACCAGCGGGAGTGACGCGATGGGAGAGGCGCTGCGCAGGCCGACGTCTACGGACGTCAGCAATCCCCGGCTCTATCAGGACGACACCTGGCGGCCGCTGTTCGCGCAGCTCCGCCGCGACGATCCCGTGCATTATTGCGAGGCGTCGGCCTACGGCCCGTACTGGTCGGTGACGCGCTACGACGACATCTTCGCGGTCGAGCTGGATCACCAGAACTATTCGTCGGCCTCCGAGCTTGGCGGTATCCAGGTCGCGGACCAGCCGAAGGGGCAGGAGCGGCCGAGCTTCATCCGCATGGATCCACCCGGCCACACCGCGCAGCGCCGCACGGTGGCGCCGATCGTGGCCCCGTCGAACCTCGCCAATTTCGACGCCCTGATCCGCAAGCGCACCTCAGCCGTGCTCGATGCGCTGCCGCGCAACGAGACCTTCGACTGGGCCGAGCGGGTCTCGGTCGACCTCACCAACATGATGCTGGCGACGCTGTTCGATTTTCCCTCGGAGGACCGCGCCAAGCTGACCTGGTGGTCGGATGTCGCGATCACCAACGTCGAATCCCCCGACGCGGTGGTGCATTCGGAGGCTGAACGCACCGCCGAACTGGTCAAGATGGGAGAATATTTCCGCAAGCTGTGGGACGCGCGGGTCGATGCGCCGCCGACCTTCGATTTGATCTCGATGCTGGCGCATTCTGAGGCGACGCGGAATCTGGAGCCGCGCGAGTTCATCGGCACGATCGGGCTGTTGATCGTCGGCGGCAACGACACCACGCGCAACTCAATGTCGGCCGGGCTGATGGCGCTGTGCGAGAACCCGGAGCAGTTCGAGCTGGTCCGCGCGAGGCCGGAGCTGATCCCGAACCTGGTCTCCGAGACCATCCGCTACCACACGCCGGTGCTGCACATGCGCCGCACCGCACGCAATGATGTCGAGCTTGCCGGCCGCCGGATCAGCAAGGGCGACAAGGTCGTGATGTGGTACATCTCCGGCAACCGCGACGAGGACAAGATCGAGCGCGCCGACGAATTCATCATCGACCGCGCCAAGCCGCGCCAGCATCTCGCCTTCGGCGCCGGCGTCCACCGCTGCGTCGGCGACCGCCTGGCCGAGCAGCAGCTGCGCATCCTCTGGGAGGAGGTCCTGGCGCGCGATCTGCGTTTTGAGATGATGGGCCCGCCGCAAAGGCTCTATTCCAATTTCATCCGCGGTATACGAAGCTTGCCGGTGAGAATCGTCAATTGAATCCCACATTGTCATTCCGGGATGGTCCGAAGGACCAGACCCGGAATCTCGAGATTCCGGGTTCGATGCTTCGCATCGCCCCGGAATGACGGAATGATGAGATCAAGGAACAAGAATGAAGAACGATCCCGTTGACGTCCTGATCATCGGCGCCGGCGCGTCCGGTGCTGCGGTGGCCTGGAGCCTCGCCGATACCAAGATGCACATCCTCTGCCTCGATCAGGGCGGCTGGATGAATCCGGCCGAATATCCGAGCACCGGGCGCGACTGGGAGGCGAAGTTCTACGGCGAGTGGTCGTCGAGCCCGAACGTCCGCCGCCGGCCCGAGGACTACCCGATCAACGACGACAATTCGCCGATCAAGGTCGTCAACTTCAACGCCGTCGGCGGCTCGACGGTGATGTACACCGCGCACTGGCCGCGGCTGCATCCGTCCGACTTCAAGGTGAAGACGCTCGACGGCGTCGCCGACGACTGGCCGATCGATTACGACGCGCTCACCCCGTTCTTCGAGGAGAACGATCGGATGATGGGCGTCTCGGGCCTGTCGGGCGATCCGCTGTCGCCGCTGAGCCACCCGCCGATGCCGCAGCAGCCGCTCGGGCTATCCGGCCCGCTGATCGGCAACGCCATGAACAAGCTCGGCTGGCACTGGTGGCCGTCGGACACGACGGTGGCGACGATGGATTACGAGGGCAGGGCGCGCTGCATCAATCTCGGCCACTGCACGCCGGCCTGCGCGCAGGGTGCCAAGGCCTCGACCGACATCACCTACTGGCCGCACGCGGTCCGCGCCGGGGTCGAGCTCAAGACCCATTGCCGGGTGCGCGAGATCCTGACCAACGAGCACGGCATGGCCTCCGGCGTCGTCTATTACGACAAGGACGGCGTCGAGCAGTTTCAACCGGCCGAAGTCGTCATCATCGCCTGCAACGGCGTCGGCACGCCGCGGCTGCTGCTCAATTCGGCGTCAGGCAAGTTCCCGAATGGCCTCGCCAACTCGTCCGGCCTGGTCGGCAAGAACCTGATGTTCCACCCCTACGCGCAGATCTACGGCTTCGTGAAGGAGCCGACCGACAGCAACCGCGCGCCGCCGACCTGTCTGTGGAGCAAGGAGTTCTACGACACCGATCTGTCGCGCGGCTTCGTCCGCGGCTACGGCATCCAGTTTGGCCGCGGCGCCGGGCCGGTGTTCGAGGCGGTCGCGAGCGAGCAGAAGGGCATCCTGCCCTGGGGCAAGGATCATCACCGCGTGTTCCGCAAGCTCAACGGCCATCGTCTCGCGGTATCGGCGATCTGCGAGGATCTGCCGGAGGAGCACAACCGCGTCACGCTCGATCCCGTGCTGAAGGACAGCCACGGCATCCCCGCGCCGAAGATCGATTACACGATCAGCGCGAACAGCCGGAAGATGATGGACCACGGGCTGGCGCGCGGCCGGGAGATTCTCGAGGCCGCCGGCGCCACCGACATCTGCATCAATGATCCGATCCCGTGGGGCGGCTGGCATCTGCTCGGCACCGCGCGGATGGGCGCCGATCCGGCGCGCTCCGTGGTCAACGAATGGGGCCGCTCGCACGACGTGAAGAACCTCTTCATCGTCGACGGCAGCATCTTCGTCACCTCGGGCGGGGTGAACCCGACCTCCACCATCCAGGCCCTTGCGCTCTACATCGCCGACCAGATGAAGCAGCGCCTCGCCAATCTGTTCGATTGAGACCGACATGTCCGACGCAAAAGAACTGACCGCAGCTCAGCGCGCCGATCTCCGCACCGTCGCCGCGATGATCGTTCCCGCAAGTGACGAGTACAAGGTGCCGGGGGCGGACGATGCCGCGATCCAGGCCGACATGCTGGCAACCCTCGGCCGCGACACCGCGCTGGTTGCGCGAGCTCTGGATCATCTGGCCGATCTTGCCGGCAAGCCGCTCGCCGAGCTCGACGACCCCGGGCGCGATGCGGTAGCGCAGGAGTTTCGTAGCCATGGCGGCGCGGCCGCGGCGACGCTCGTCCGCGTGGTGCTGCAATGCTACTACCGCGACGACCGCGTGCTGCGCTCGCTCGGCCTCGAGCTGCGCGCGCCGTTCCCGAAAGGCCATGTGCTGCCGGAGGGCGACTGGTCGCTGCTCGATCCGGTCCGGGAGCGCGGCGGGACGCTGCGGCGGGCGCCCTAACCAGTCGGGCAGGGCTGCGCGGAAGCGTAACCACTTGCGGCGCGGGGAGCCGGTCACCATCTGAGGAGACCAAAGGACTCTCGCCATGCTGGATATTACCTCAGATGCCGCCGGTGACACGCCGTCACCGCGAACGGCTGATGCTGCCCGGGATAACGACCGGGCTTTGCTGGATGCCTATTCCAATGCCGTGATCGACGTCACCGACCGCGTCGGCCCCGCCGTGGTTCGGGTCGAAACCGGGCCGAAAGTGCGCAATGCGCGCGAGCGCGGCGGGCTCGGCTCGGGCATCGTGATCTCGCCCGACGGCTTCGTGCTGACCAACAGCCATGTGGTCGGATCGTCGAAGGAGATTCGCCTGCGCGACACCGAGGGCTTCGTCACCGACGCCCATGTGCTCGGCGTCGATCCCGACACCGACCTCGCCTTGCTGCGGGCCGATGGCGCGCGCGATCTGCCTTACGCGTCGCTCGGCAACTCCAAGACGCTGCGGCGCGGCCAACTCGTGGTCGCGATCGGCAATCCGCTCGGCTTCGAATCGACGGTCACCGCCGGCGTGGTCTCGGCGCTCGGACGCTCGATCCGCTCGGTCAGCGGGCGGACCATCGAGGACGTGATCCAGACCGACGCCGCGCTCAATCCCGGCAATTCCGGCGGGCCGCTGGTGTCGTCGAAGGGCGAGGTGATCGGCATCAACACCGCGATCATCAACGGCGCGCAGGGCATCTGCTTTGCGGTCGCCAGCAACACCGCGCAGTTCGTGCTGTCGGAGATCATCCGCCACGGCTATGTCCGCCGCGCCTATATCGGCGTCGCCGGGCAGACCGCGCCGGTGCCGCGGCGGCACGCGGTGCTGGCCGGGGTCGAGAACAAGATGGGCGCGCTCCTGATGCAGATCGAGCCGGACAGCCCGGCCGCGCGCGCGGCGCTGCTGCCGGGCGATGTCGTGATCGGGCTCGACGGCATCGAGATCAACGGTGTCGACGACCTGATCCGCGCGCTCGATCACAGCCGGATCGACCGGACCCTGTCGATGGACGTGCTCCGCCTCGGCCGCCTGCGCGCGATCGACATTCATCCGATCGGGCGGAAGCCCGCGAAGCAGTGAGGATTATCCTTTCCGCGTGCGAGCTGCACCCTCTCCCCTTGTGGGAGAGGGTCGCTTCGCGCAGCGAAGCGGGGTGAGGGTTTCTCTCCACGATCTCATATGTCGACAGAACCCCTCATCCGGCGCTTCGCGCCACCTTCTCCCACAAGGGGAGAAGGGTAGCCGTGTCGTCTCTAATCTGAGTGGAATGCCTTTTGAAAAGACCCGCCTCCTAAGCGGCGTCCGCTTGTGGGTGAGCGCGGATTGCCAAGCGGTGGATGACTTGCCGTAACGCCATCCTCGACGGATCGGGTCCAGCCCAACCGGGGGGCCCTCGAGCGGCGTGCGCTTGACGTACGGCCGCTATCCCCGTTCGGCGCATTCCCTTATGGTCGGCCACATGGATATAGCCGGCTTCGACCTCAACTTGATGAAGGCCTTTGATGCGCTGTACGCGGAGCGCCACGTGACGCGCGCCGGATCGCGGATCGGCCTCAGCCAGTCGGCGATGAGCGGAGCGCTCACGCGCTTGCGAGAGCTTCTTGGGGACGAGCTCTTCGTGCGAACGCCTTCAGGCATGCAGCCAACGCCCCGCGCCCATGACCTTGCTGGTCCCGTCTCGGATGCGCTCCGGCTTCTCCGGAGCGCGCTACAGGCCGATAGCTTCGATCCCGCGACGGCCGACAATACCGTCACGCTCGCGATGAGCGACTATGCGGCGTTCGTCCTGTTGCCGCCGCTCATGGCCCTCCTCAGCATCGACGCCCCGCACATCAACGTGCGGGTCTGCGGGATGTTCGGACGAGAAGAAGCTATCACGCTGCTCGACAGCGGCGAGGCGAACCTCGCGATTGGTTTCCCCGTCGAGACGTCGGCGCGCATCATCAGCAGCCCGCTCTTTTTTGAGAGTTTCGCCTGCGTCGTGCGGGAGGGACACCCGGCGTTCGCGGATGGTCCGAGCCTCAAGGCTTTCGCAGCGGCGCCGCATCTTCTGGTCTCTCCGGAAGGCGACCGCTCCGGGATCGTCGATCTGAGGCTTGCCGATCTCGGCCTCGAACGGCGCGTCGTACTGAGCCTGCCACAATTCCTGGCCGCCCCTTTCGTGATCGCCGGGACCGACCTCGTCGCGACGCTGGCCTCCCGGGTCGCACGAAGGTTCGCTGGTACCGGAGCAGGCTTAGCGATTTATGATCCGCCGCTCGAACTGCCTACCTGGCCACTCCACCTGATGTGGCACCGGCGGGCGGATACGCATGGGGCTATTGCCTGGCTGCGCGGCATTATCACCAAAATCGCCGCCTCGGCTTGACGCCATCGGCGCGATCGATAGCGCTACATCAGAACTCGCGATTTCCATCCGCATTGCCGTTCCGCTTTGTTGGATTCACCGAAATTGAAGGGTGATCGACATGCGAGTTTTGGTAACAGGCGCGACTGGCTTGATCGGCGGTGCGGTAGCGCACCGATTGAAAGAGGGAGGTCATGAAGTCGTAGGACTCGCCCGGTCGGAAGCGAGCGCGACCAAGCTGCTCGACCGAGGTTTCGTGGCGAAGATAGGTGAGCTTGCCGACCCGGTGAGCTTGGCCTCGGCGGTGCGGGGCGTGGACGCCGTCGTCCATGCCGCTTCGCCCAACGATCAGAACGCTGCGTCTCTCGATGAGATTGCGACGCGCGCGATCCTCGAAGCCCAGCGCGGAACGGGTAAGCGCTTCATCTATACCAGTGGCAGCTTGGTCTACGGCTCCACGGGTGACACGTCAGTCACCGAGCGCACTCCACTAAACCCGGTCGAGATGGTCCGCTGGCGCCAGGCCCTGGAACGCGAGATCCTCGCGGCCGAAGCCGGGGGCGTCCATCCGGTCGTTATCCGGCCTGCCTGGGTATATGGCAACTGGGGTGGCGCCGCGATGATGATGGTCGCAGCGGCCAAGGAACATGGTGCGGCGCTTCATGTCGGTGACGGTCAAAATCGCTGGTCGACCGTGCATGCCGACGATCTGGCCGATCTCTATGCGCTCGCGCTCGAGCGGGCACCGGCGGGATCCGTCTTCAATGGCGCGCACGGTTCGGCGCCGCGGCTCATCGAGATCGCACGCGCAGCGAGCGAGTTGGGCGGTGCCGGGGGCCGAGTAGCGGCATGGCCGCTCGAAGAGGCGCGCAAGGTCCTCTCGGGTTTCGCCGATGCGATCGCCTCCGATCAGATCATCTCGGGCGAGAAGGCGAAGCGCGAACTCGGCTGGAATCCTTCGCGGGGATCGATCATCGACGAGTTACGCGCTTATGCGTTGGCGGTCGCTTAAGTCATGCACCTAATATTCATTAGGCTGCTTGCCGTTGCCTTCGCCAGTGCAGGTCTGTTCAATGCGATCGCGACGTCGACGACGCGGAGCAACTTTGTTCGATGGGGGTATCCCGCGTGGTGGTGCCGGGTCACCGGCGGATTGGAGATATCGGCCGCGATCCTGGTCACACTACCGGCAACCCGTGCAGCAGGCTTGATCCTCTGCGCCGTCATTCTCGCAGCGGCAGCTTTGACCATCCTGCGACATCGGGAGTTTTCCCATCTCGTACCGATCGGTTGCTTCGCTGCCTTGCTCCTGATGGCGAGCCGGATTTCCTAAGAGATCGGTGGCTCCGGGAGCGTCACGGAAATTCGGAATAATAGAAGATATCGCTGAGTTGCCCGACGTGTCAAGTTGCTTGTCCGGGGGCCGGCGGCCGCCCGGCTACTTTGCATGGGGTTGTTTTCGATATTTTGGGTGCGCTCGCCTACCGCAGCGCCGCCAGCAGCTCATCCGGCTGCTCGACCATCATCATGTGGCCGGCGCCTGACAGCACGACGGTGCGGGCGTTCGGCGTCGCGGCGGCGAGCGCCTTGCCGGCCTTGGCGGGGGTCATCATGTCGCGTTCGCCGAGGACGAAGGTGGCGGGCACCTTGACCGCGGCAGCAGCCGTGAGCGCGTTCTGGTAGGCGTTGCAGGCGTTGAGGTCGTTGTACAGCACGCCTGGCTTCGCCTCCTGCAGCACCCGCTGCGCGCCCTGGTGCATCCAGAGGCCCGGCGCGAGGCTGCCGCCGAGCTCGGCCTTGAAGCCGAGGCCCCAGATCGAGACCATGTCGATCGCCGCAACATCATTGGCTTCGGCGGCCTTCAAGAGATCGGGGCCGACGGTCATGGTCGCGGCGGTGCCGATCAGCGCGAGGCCGGAGACCTTGTCGGGATGCCGCGCCGAGGTCTCGATCGCGATCAGCGAGCCCATCGAGTGGCCGATCAATCGGGCCTTCGCTGCGCCGGCCGCCGTGATCAGCGCCGCGATCCAGTCGGCCATCTCCGCGATGGTCTTCAGCGGCTGGCCGGCGGAGCGGCCGTGGCCGGGCAGGTCCGGCGCCAGCACGGAGAATCCGTGATGGGCGAACCAGCGGCTGTGCAGCGCCCAGGTCGAGGAATCGAAACCGGCGCCGTGGATCATCACCACCGCCGGCAGCGATGCATCGAACGGCCTGCCGCCGGTCGCGATAAAGGTGTCTGATCCGTTCACGGAAAGCTGCATGGCCCTAAGTCCTTTGCGAGGCGCGCAGCGCCTGGCCGAGATCGTCGATGATATCCTCAGCGGTTTCGATGCCGACGGACAGCCGCACCAGCTCCTCGCCGATGCCGGCGGCCCTGAGCTGCTCGGCATCCATCTGCTGATGCGTGGTGCTGGCGGGATGGATCACCAGCGTCTTGGCATCGCCGACATTGGCGAGATGGCTGATCAGCTTCAACGACTCGATGAACTTCTTGCCGGCGGCGCGGCCGCCCTTGATGCCGAAGCTGACGATCGAGCCGGCGCCGCGCGGCAGCAGCTTCTTCGCCAGCGCATAGTCCGGATGCGTCTCCAGCGAGGGATGCAGCACCCAGTCGACCGCCTTGTTTGCCGCGAGGGCGTCCAGTACCGCATGGGTGTTGCTGACGTGGCGGTCCATGCGGACGCCGAGCGTCTCGATGCCCTGCAGCAGCTGGAACGCGTTGGTCGGCGACAGGCAGGCGCCGAAATCGCGCAGGCCCTCGGTGCGCGCGCGCATGATGAAGGCGGCCTTGCCGAACTGCTCGTCGAAGACGATGCCGTGATAGCCGGCATAGGGCTCGGTGAGCTGCGGGAATTTGCCGGAGGCGCGCCAGTCGAACCGCCCGCCGTCGACGATCACGCCGCCGATCGCGATGCCGTGGCCGCCCATCCACTTGGTCGCCGAGTTCATCGTGATGTCGGCGCCGAGCTCGATCGGCTGGCTCAGATAGGGCGTCGCGAAGGTGTTGTCGATCAGCAGCGGAATCTTCGCATCATGGGCGATCTGCGCGACCGCGGGGATGTCGAGCACTTCGAGGCCGGGATTGCCGATGGTCTCGCCGATCACGAGGCGGGTGTTCGGCTTGATCGCGGCACGGAATTCGTCGAGCGCACGCGGCTTCACGAAGGTCGTGGTGATGCCGAACCGCGGCAGCGTGTGCGCCAGCAAATTGATGGTGCCGCCATAGAGCGAGGCGGAGGCGACGATGTGGTCGCCGGCATTGAGCAGGGTTGCGATCGCCAGATGCATCGCGGCCATGCCGCTGGCGGTGCAGATCGCGCCGACGCCGCATTCAAGCGCGGCGATGCGTTCTTCCAGCACTGATGTCGTCGGGTTCGAGATGCGGGTGTAGATGTGGCCGGCGCGCTCGAGGTTGAACAGCGCCGCGGCATGATCGGCATCCTGGAACACATAGGACGTGGTCTGATAGATCGGAACCGCGCGCGCGCCGGTTGCGGGATCGGGGCGCTGGCCGGCGTGCAGGCTCAGGGTTTCGAAGGCAGGCGGCTTGGGTGCGGGCATGCGAAACTCGTCAGGTCAGTCGATGGGGATGGTGGGTTGGCGAGAGGTCATTTATTTGACGCGTTTTCTTCACGCGAACCGGTGTCCACTTCGCTTGAAAACGCTTTGTTACACGTGAACTGCGGTGCGAACACGGCCGACATTGCCGAACACGCGCAAATAGCGCTCGACCTCTGTGGGGATGCCGGTCGCCTTCTCCGGATTATCGGAAAGTTTGACGGCCGGCCGTCCGTCGACCGACGTCACCTTGCAGACGATCGAGATCGGGTCGAGCTCGGCGGTGCCATCGGGCGCGCAGCCGACGAAATCGTTGGTGAGGTTGGTGCCCCAGCCGAAGCTGACGCGCACGCGTCCCTTGAAATGGTGGAATGTCTCCTCGATCGAGCCGACATCCATCGCGTCGGAGAACACCAGCAGCTTCTCCTTGGGATCGCGGCCCTTCTGCTTCCACCACTTGATGATCTCTTCGCCGGCCGTGATCGGCGGCGCGCTGTCGGGTCGAAAGCCGGTCCAGTCGGCGACCCAATCCGGCGCGTCGCGCAGGAACGGCTTGGTGCCGAAGGCGTCGGGCAGCGCGATCAGCAGATTGCCGCCATAGGTGTGGCGCCACTGGTCGAGGATGCGATAGGGCGCCCAGCGCAGCGCCTCGTCGTCATTGGCGAGCGCGGCCGCCACCATCGGCAGCTCATGCGCGTTGGTGCCGATCGCTTCGAGGTCGTTGTCCATCGCGAGCAGCACGTTCGACGTGCCGGTGAAGGAGGGGCCGAGGCCTTCCTTCACCGCCTCGACGCACCAGCGCTGCCAGAGGAAGCCGTGGCGGCGGCGTGTGCCGAAATCGGACAGCCGCAAGCCGTCCAGCTTGCGCAGCCGCTCGACCTTGGCCCACAGCTTGGCCTTGGCGCGGGCGTAGAGCACGTCGAGCGCGAAGCGGCCGTAGGTCTTGGTCGCCGCGCGCGAGCGCAGCTCGTTGAGGATCGCGAGCGCCGGGATCTCCCACATCGTGGTGTGGGTCCACGGCCCGTGGAAATGCAGCTCATACTGGCCGTCGACCTTGTGCAGCTCGTACTCGGGCAGCCGGAAGTTCGAGAGCCAGTTGATGAAGTCGGGCGAGAACATCTGGGTCTTGCCGTAGAACGTGTTGCCGGCGAGCCAGATCAGCTCCTTCTTGGTGAAGCGGATGGTGCGGGCGTGGTCGAGCTGGGCGCGCAGCTCGGCCTCGTCGATGACCTCGGCGAGCCGGATATGGGTCGAGCGGTTGATCACCGAAAAGGTCGTGCGGGTGTCCGGATAGCATTCCCGGATCATCTGCTGCATCAACAGCTTGTAGAAATCGGTGTCCAGCAGGCTGCGCACGATCGGGTCGAGCCGCCAGCCGTGGTTGTAGGTCCGGGTCGCGATATCTGTCACAGTCATGCGGGAACCTTAGCCTGCCCCGCGCCGCCCGCCCAGTGGGTATCGGGCGGAACATGGCAGGTCAGCGCGCTATGGTCTGCCGTATACGGCCGACGGTGGCGGTGACATCGGTCCAGGCCGGCTTGTCAGGGGCAAATTGCCGCCGGAGGAAGGTGACGAGCTCGGCGACCTGGCCGTCGCTCATGCTGTCCTTGAAGGCCGGCATGTAGCCCAGATCGGTCACGGCCGGCTTGGCGATGCCGTGCAGGATCACCTGGATCAGATTGTCGGGCGCGTCGCTGTGCAAATTGCTGTTGAGCGCCAGCGACGGCCGGCTGCCGAACAGCGGCGGGCCGCCGACCTCATGGCAGACCGCGCAGGCGCCTTGATAGATCCGCGCGCCGGTCGAGGCTGCCGTGGTCACAACGGTGCCGGCTTCGAGCTTGGCTGCCATGGCGTCGTGGGCCGGCCGATCAGCGGTCTCGTTGAACGAGGCGAGGTAGACCGCCATCGCGCGGATGTCCTGATCGGGCAGCGCGGCGAGCTCCTGCACGACCGGCGCCATCGGCCCAGCGGCGACGCCGTGCAGGCGGGACTCGCCGGTGCGCAAATAGGCGTAGAGCTCGTCCTCGCTCCAGGGGATCGGCGCCTTCGACAGCGACGTCAGCGCCGGCGCCTCCCAGCCCTCGGCGAAGCCGCCGGCGAGATAGGCCGCTTGCCGCTCGGCGCCGAGCGCATTGCGCGGCGAGTGACAGGCGCTGCAATGGCCGAGCCCTTCGATCAGATAGGCGCCGCGATTCCAATTCGCTGACTTCGATGGATCGGGCTGGAATGCCTGCGCCTGATGGAACAGCGCATTCCATCCGGCGAGCAGCGGCCGCAGGTTGAACGGAAAGGCGAGCGCGTTGGCCGGCGTTTCGGCGCGCACCGGCGCCTGCGCCATCAGATAGGCATAGAGCGCCTGCAGGTCGGCATCACTGGTCCTGGCGAAGTGCGTGTACGGGAACGCCGGATAGAGATGGCGCCCGTCGCGATGAATGCCCTCGCGCATCGCGCGCTCGAACGCCGGATAGGACCAGGCGCCGATGCCGGTGTCGACGTCGGGCGTGATGTTGGTCGTGAAGATGGTGCCGAACGGCGTTTCGAGCGGCCGGCCGCCGGCGTTCACGATGCCATGCTCCGAGGTGTGGCAGACGGCGCAGGCGCCGAGCGCCGCGAGCTCCTTGCCGCGGGCGATCGTCGCGGCGGAATACACCGAAGCATCGGGCCGGGCGATCGGCGCGATCGCGCGCCACGGCAGCACGGCCGCGCCGATGCCGATCGCCGCTGCGCAGAGTGCGGCAATGCCGGCGAGCACGCCGCCGCGCTTTGCAAACGGATTCTGCCATCTGTTGCGGTCGGCCGTCTGCGCAGGCGGCGGGAGCGGGGCGGGCGCTGTGGGTTGCTCGCCGCGCAATCCCTTCAAAATGCGCTCCGGCGTGAACGGCAATTCGCGGAAGCGCACGCCGGTCGCATCATAGATCGCGTTGGCGATCGCGGCGGCGCTCGGCACCGAAGCGGACTCGCCGACCCCGAGCGGTGGCTGGTCCTGACGCGGCAGCATCAGCACATCGATCTTGGGCAGCTCAGGAAACTTGATGATGGGGTAAGCACCCCATTCGCGCGCCGTCACCGTGCCGCGCTCGAAGGAGACCTCCTCCATCAGCGCGCGACTGGTCGACTGGATCACATTGCCTTCGATCTGGTGCCGCACGCCCTCCGGATTGATCATCAATCCGGAATCCTGGCCGGCGACGACGCGCGTCACACTGACATCGCCGGTCGCCTTGTTGACCGCGACGTCGGCGATCCAGGCCGACCATGCCGCGCCGTAGCCGGGAAACTTGCTGTGCACGTAGAGCGCATAGGCAAAGCCGCGACCGCGCACGATATCGCCGTCCGCCTCGGGCTCTTTCCACACCGGGCGCGGCGTCCAGCCGGCGCGCTCGGCGACCGCATTGACGAGATCGATCGCGCGCTTATCGCTGAGATAGCGCAACCGGTATTCGATCGGATCGACCTCGGCCTCCGCCGCGAGCTCGTCGATATAGGATTCATGCGCAAAGGTGTTCGGCAGCGCCGACACGCCGCGAAACCAGGACGCGCGCACGATCGGCGGCATGTCGTTGGCGACCACGCGCATGTTCTCGTAGTCGTAGGGCGGGATCGCGGTGCGGTCGCCCATCTCGAACACCGCGGCTTCAGGCGCGATCCGCCCGGTGAGCAGCAGCGCCAATGTCGGCGCGCCGTTGGACGGATAGCTCGTCGCAAAATCATAACCGGCGACGCTGCCGTCGGCGTTGAGCCCGCCATTGACGTCCATCAGCTGCGCGGTGCCCTTCGGCTCCCAGGCATGTTCCTGCTCGCGGGTCAGCTGCACGCGCACGGGACGGCCGACCGCGCGCGACAGCAGCAGCGCATCGGCGGAGACATCGTCGGCGCAGTTACGGCCGTAGCAGCCGGCCGCCTCCATCCGGATCACGTCGATCTCGGACTCGGGCCGCTGGATCAGCAGCGCGAGGTCGCCGCGCAGGATGTGCGGGTTCTGCGTGCCGGACCAGACCCGGATCGCGCCCTCGCTGTAATCGGCAACGGCGCATGACGGGCCGATCGAGCCGTGCATCTGGTAGGGCCAGAGGTAGGTCCGCTGCATCGGCTTGGCGGCCGCCTTGATCGCGGCGTCGACGTCGCCCTTGTCGATCAGCTGGCGCGGCGTCGAGGGATTGGCGCGCAGTGCCTTCTCCACGTCGGCAAGATCGGTCAGCGCTGGTCCGGGCTTCCAGCTCACCGTGAGCTGCGCGGCAGCCTTGATTGCATTCTCCTCGCGCTCGGCGACGACGCCGACGAAATCGCCGATCCGCACCACCGCGACGAGGCCTGGAATATCGCGCACCGAGGCTTCATCGACCGCAATCAGGCTGGTGCCGACGAACGGGCCGGCGTCGACGCCGGCGTAAGGCGGCCGGACCACCCGGCCGTGCAGCATGCCGGGCACGCGCACATCGTGGACATAGACGATCTCGCCGGTGGCCTTCGCCGGCAGATCGACCCGCGGCACGGACTTGCCGACGACCGAATAGGCGCTCACGGCCTTGACCGGAACCTCATCGGCAAGATCGAGCCGGATGGTCTCGTCCGCGATCAGCTCACCATAGGTGATGCTGCGGTTGTCGTGACCGCGGATCAGGCCGTCCTCGATCGTGAGCTCGTCGACAGCTAGCTCCAATCGCTCGGCGGCCCGTGTGAGCAAAAAATGCCGCGCTTGCGCGGCGGCCTTGCGCAGGGGAACGGCGGTGATCTGGATGGTCTCGCTTGCGATGGTCGGGCCCTGGTTCGGCACCACGGCGGTGTCGCCGAGGATCACGACGACGCGGGCAAGGGAGACGTCGAGCTCCTCGGCAACGATCTGTCCGAGCGCGGTGCGGATGCCGGTGCCGAGATCGACATGGCCGTTATAGGCATTGACCGTGCCGTCGGCGGTGATGGTGATGAAGGTCTCGAACGCGCCTTCCGCGCCCAGCACCGCAGGGCGGACGACCGACAGCGAGCCGCGCTGGCGTTGCTCGGGAGGCCGTGTGTCGACCATCAATCGCGCGCCTCGAGCGCGTGGCCAGCCGCACGCATCGCCGCGCGGATGATCTCAATATGCGCGCCGCAGCGGCAGAGATTGTAGCGCAGCGCCTCCAACACCTCATGCTCGGACGGACTTGGATTGCGCGTCAGCAATGCCTTGGTGGTGATGATCATGCCGTTGAGGCAATAGCCGCACTGCGCGGCCTGTTCGCGGATGAAGGCGTCCTGCACCGGATCGGGGTGCTCGCGGCTGCCGAGGCCTTCGAGCGTGACGATGTTGCGGCCGGCGCAGCCTTCGATCGGAATCAGGCAGGCGCGCGCCGCGACGCCGTCGATCAGCACCGCGCAGGCGCCACACTCGCCGAGGCCGCAGCCATATTTCGGTCCGTTCAATTCGAGGTCGTTGCGC
Source organism: Bradyrhizobium sp. UFLA01-814 (assembly GCF_046718885.1). Lineage (NCBI taxonomy): Bacteria > Pseudomonadati > Pseudomonadota > Alphaproteobacteria > Hyphomicrobiales > Nitrobacteraceae > Bradyrhizobium > Bradyrhizobium sp. UFLA01-814. The sequence goes on from NZ_JAQOSR010000071.1 coordinate 30,103, forward strand.
AGCACGTAAAGCAATGCGGTGTCGGGAGCGGCGTCGACATCATGATTCCTGCCGTTCACGGTCAGGCGCATTGCCCCGGTTCTCCCCTGATGTTTGCGCTGCAACGTCAGCGTCAGATCGCCGACGAGGATAACGTTTGTATACAAACGTGCAAGCGGCGGCATGCCGCGCTGCAGCGCGTGCCCGCTTTATGAACAGGGTGCGCACGCGAAGGGCAGGGTTTGATTGCAAAGGCCGCTTGACAGGTCACGGGCTCGCGCGCAGGATCATTCGTATACGAACGATATGTATGGGAGGCGGAAGGGCAGTATGATCGACCGCTGCCACAAGTCCAGGCTTGGTCACGATGGCTGACACAATGACCGTCGCCGCCGGCGACAAGATCCGCTGCGATGCCTGTCCGGTGATGTGTTACATCAAGCCGGGCGCGGCCGGCGCCTGCGACCGCTATGCCAATCATGACGGCACGCTGGTGCGCGTCGATCCGCATGTCGTGCTGGAGCGCACCGGGTCGCATGGCGGTAAGCTGGTTCCGTTCCAGGTGAGCGGCGACTGGGACGGCAAGATCGTCCGCCAGCCCGAACTGTTCGTCACGGCGATCGGCGCCGGAACCACCTATCCGGACTACAAGCCGGCGCCCTTCATCGTGTCGTCGGAGGTCGACGGCGTCGACATGGTCACCGTGGTGACTGAAGGCATTTTCTCGTATTGCGGCGTCAAGGTGAAGATCGACACCGACCGCTATCTCGGGCCGGAGACCGCGATCGTGCGTGCGGACGGCGAGGCGGTCGGCCATGTCACGACCAGCGAATATGGCTCGCAGATGCTCTCGCTCGGCGGGGTGCATCATCTGACCGGCGGCTCCAAGAAGGAGGGCCGCGTCACCTGCGACACGCTGATGGATCTCTCCAACTGCAAGGCGGTCGAGCTGACGATCGACGGCGGCGCCACCGTCGTCGTGCAGGCCGGCAGGCCGCCGATCGTCAACGGTGTGGCAGAAGAGCGCATGCGGGTCGGATGCGGCTCGGCGACCATCGGCATGTTCGCCAAGCAATGGCACGGCAAGGTCGATGAGGTCGTGGTGGTCGACGACCACATCACCGGCGTGCTCAGCGAGCACCAGGCCGGCAAGCTGCTCGACATCGCCGACACCGGCATCAAGATGAAAGGGCGGCGCTCGACGCCCGGCCGCTATTTCCAGGTCGCCGATCCCGGCACCGGATGGGGCGGCACCAACATCTCCGATCCGCTGTCGATCCTCGGTCCCTTCAATGCGAAGGAGGCGCGGCCCGGGCTCACCATGCTGATGGTCTCCACGACCGGCGAGCATGCGTCCTATTACGTGCTCGACGAGGCGTTGAAGCCGGTCGAGACCGAGATGCCCGCGGACCTCAAGTTCTCGGTCGAGCGCATCCAGGAGAATTGCGAGCCGGCGCTGTGCACTGTGCTGTTCATGGGCGGCGCGGGCGGATCGCTGCGCGCCGGCGTCACCGACAATCCGGTGCGGCTGACGCGCTCGGTGAAGGACGCACTGACGCGGGTGACCAGCGGCGGCGCGCCGGTCTATGTCTGGCCCGGCGGCGGCATCACCTTCATGGTCGATGTCACGCAGATGCCCGCCGGCGCGTTTGGCTATGTGCCGACGCCTGCACTGGTGGCGCCGATCGAGTTCACGATGCAGCTGTCGGACTATGCGGCACTCGGCGGCCATATGGACTACGTCCGGCCGCTGTCGTCGCTGCGGGACAGCGCCGAAGTTCGGTCAATGCCGTATCTTCCAGGGCGGCGCGCATGAGCCGGCTGCCGCAAATCGCGCTTCTTCCTGACGGCAAGCGGCTGCATTTGCAGGACGGCCCGATCGATCTGGTCATCGAGGCCAAGGGCGGGGATGCCGATATCAGCGCCGCCTATCAGGCCGCGGCGGAACGCTTCACCGGGTTGCTTGACGAACTCTGCGCGGAGCTGGCCGCACTGCGCAGCGCCGCCGCTCCGGGCGGCTGCACGCTGAAAGGCGTGGTCGCGCGGCGTATGCATGCGGCGGTCGCGCCGTTTGCCGCCGATTGCTTCATCACGCCGATGGCGGCGGTCGCGGGCTCGGTCGCCGAGGAAATCCTCGGCGCGATGCTTGAGGCCACGCCGCTCGATCGCGCCTATGTCAACAATGGCGGCGACATTGCCCTGCATCTCGGCGACGGCGAACAATTCACCGTCGGCCTGATGGATCGGCCCGACCGTCACGGCGTGATGCGCACCATGACGGTCGATGCCGACACTCCGGTCCGCGGCCTCGCGACCAGCGGCCGCCACGGCCGCAGTTTCTCGCTCGGAATTGCCGATGCCGTCACCGTGCTGGCGCGGACGGCGTCGCAGGCCGATGCCGCGGCGACCGTGATCGCCAATGCGGTCGATCTGCCGGATCATCCCGCGATCCTGCGCTGTCCGGCGAGCGAATTGCAGCCCGACAGCGACCTTGGCGCGCGGCTGGTGACCCGCGATGTCGGGCGGCTCTCGGAACGCGAGATCGATCAGGCGCTCGAGGCGGGGGCAGCGCGGGCGCGCGACCTCCTGATGTCGGGATTGATCGAGGGCGCGGCATTGCGTCTACTGGGCGAAACGCGAATTGTCGGTGCAACTGGCAGCGGAACGCCGGCGTCGCACGCGTTTCAACGAAGAACGACAGAACACATGCTGCGGGCATGACCGGGAGCGAGGCAAGATGAGCGCCGTCATTCGCAAGATCGTCACCGTGGTCGAGGAGACCCATCTGGAGATGGGCAAGACCATCGCGCCGCCGACAAGGCGGGCCGCCGCGATCGCCGTGATCGAAAACCCCTTTGCCGGCCGCTATGTCGAGGATCTGTCGCCGCTGATCGCGATCGGCGAGGAACTCGGCGAACTGCTTTCAAAGCGGGCCGTCGCCGCGCTCGGCATCGACGGCGCCAAGGCGCACAGCTACGGCAAGGCCGCCGCGGTCGGCGAGAATGGCGAGCTCGAGCATGCCGCGGCGATCCTGCATCCGAAGATGGGCGCGCCGGTGCGCAAGGTGCTGTCGAAGGGCGCGGCGCTGATCCCGTCGTCGAAGAAGCGCTCGGGCCCCGGCACCACGCTGGATATTCCGCTCGGGCACAAGGACGCGGCTTTCGTGCGCAGCCATTTCGACGGCATGGAGGTGCAGATCAACGACGCGCCGCGGGCCAACGAGATCATGGTCGCGGTCGCGGTAACCGACAGTGGACGGCCGCTGCCGCGCGTCGGCGGGCTGACGGTCGGCGAGATCAAGGGTGAAGACGGATTGCGATAATCTCATTGAAGAAAAACTGGAGGACGGGATGCGTGGTTATTTCGTAGGGGCGGGATTGGCGATCGCGGTCGCGACCATGGCAACGAGCGCCATGACGACGCAGGCCTTGGCGCAGAGCGAAATCAAGATCGGCGAGATCAACAGTTACTCGCTGCTGCCGGCGTTCACCGAGCCCTATCGCAAGGGCTGGCAGCTCGCGGTGGAGGAGATCAATGCCGCGGGCGGCATCAACGGCAAGAAGCTCGTGGTCATTTCCAAGGACGACGGCGGCAAGCCGGCGGATGCGCAGACCGCGGCGAACGAGCTGGTGTCGAGCGAGAACGTCGCGATGCTCACCGGCACGTTCCTCTCCAATATCGGCCTTGCCGTCTCCGACTTCGCCAACCAGAAGAAGGTGTTCTTCCTTGCGGCCGAACCTTTGACCGACGCGATCACGTGGTCGAAGGGCAACCGCTATACGTTCCGCCTGCGGCCGTCGAACTACATGCAGGCCGCGATGCTGGTGGAGGAGGCGGCGAAGCTTCCGGCCAAGCGCTGGGCGACGATCGCGCCGAACTATGAATACGGCCAGTCGGCGGTCGCGGTGTTCAAGAAGCTGATGTCGGCGAAGCGGCCCGACATCCAGTGGGTCGACGAGCAGTGGCCGCCGCAGGGCAAGATCGACGCAGGTCCGGTGGTGCAGGCGGTTGCCGCGGCGAACCCGGAAGCGATCCTCAACGTCACCTTCGGCGCCGACCTCGTCAAGCTCGTGCGCGAAGGCAACACGCGCGGCCTGTTCAAGGGCCGCACGGTGGTGAGCTTCCTGACCGGCGAGCCGGAATATCTCGATCCGCTCAAGGACGAGACGCCGGAAGGCTGGATCGTCACCGGCTATCCCTGGTACGCGATCAAGACGCCTGAGCATGACGCATTCCTGAAGGCCTACCAGGCCAAGTACAACGACTATCCACGGCTCGGCTCGATCGTCGGCTACCAGACCATCAAGGCGGCGGCGGCGATCCTCGCCAAGGCCGGCTCGAGCGATCCGGAGAAGCTGATCGCGGCTGCGGAAGGCATCTCGATGCCGTCGCCGTTCGGCGAAATCACCTTCCGCAAGATCGATCACCAGTCGACGCTCGGCGCCTTCACCGGCAAGACCGCGTTGAAGGACGGCAAGGGCATCATGGTCGACACCGCCTATCGCAAGGGGGCGGACTATCTGCCCAGCGATGCCGAGATCGAGAAGCTGCGGCCGAAGGATTGAGGTTGCGAATATAGCGGGGCCTCGTGGTTCGAGACGCGCGGCGTTGCCGCGCTCCTCACCATGAGGGTCTCGCTCCTCATCCTGAGGAGGCGCGGAGCGCCGTCTCGAAGGATGACGCCCTGATGCAAGTTCACGTTGAAGCGGACCGCCCATGGCCTTCTATGTCGTCCAGTTCCTGACCGGTCTTGCCAGCGCGGCGTCGCTGTTCCTGGTCGCTTCGGGTCTGTCGATCATCTTCGGCGTGACGCGGATCGTGAATTTCGCGCATGGCGCGTTCTACATGCTGGGCGCCTATGTCGCCTTCACGCTGACCGAGCGCTTTTCCGGCGCGCTCGGCTTCTGGGGCAGCATCGTCGTTGCCGCGCTGGCGGTTGCTGCGATCGGTGTGCTGGTCGAGATGGTGCTGCTGCGCCGGATCTATCATTCGCCGGAGCTGTTCCAGTTGCTCGCCACCTTCGGCCTGACGCTGATGGTCGAGGACCTCGTGGTGCTGATCTGGGGCCCGGACGATCTGGTCGGCCGCCGCGCACCCGGCTTCAAGGGCGCGATTGATTTCTTCGGCCAGAACATACCAAGCTATGATCTGTTCCTGATCGTGCTCGGGCCGGTCGTGCTCGGCGTGCTCTGGCTGTTGTTCCAGCGCACCCGCTGGGGCGTGCTGGTGCGCGCGGCGACGCAGGACCGCGACATGGTCGCGGCGCTCGGCGTCAATCAGAAATGGCTGTTCACCAGCGTGTTCGCGCTCGGCGTCTTTCTCGCCGCGCTCGGCGGCGCGCTGCAGATTCCGCGCGATGCGGTCAACCACGCGATGGATCTGCGCGTCATCGTCGAGGTCTTCGTCGTGGTCGTGATCGGCGGCCTCGGCAGCATCATCGGTGCGTTCGTCGCGGCGGTGCTGGTGTCGGAGCTCAACGCCTTCGGCATCCTGATCTTCCCGAAGATCTCCATCATCCTGGTGTTCCTGGTGATGGCGGTGGTGCTGATCGTCCGGCCGTGGGGGCTGTTCGGCAAACCGGAGGCGCCGGCACGGCGCACGCCTGGTCTCACCGTCAATCCGTGGCGGCCGCTGACGATGAACGAGCGGTTCGCCGCGATTGCCGTGCTCGTCCTCGCCGCCGCGCTGCCGTTCGTCGCCGGCAATTACGTGCTCACGGTCGGCTCGGAGATCGCGATCTTCGTGATCTTCGCGGTCAGCCTGCACTTCCTGATGTCGGTCGGCGGGCTCGCCTCGTTCGGCCACGCCGCCTATTTCGGCCTAGGCGCCTATGGCGTGGCGCTGCTCGCCAAGATGGCCGGCCTGCCGATGATTGCCTGCCTGCTGCTCGGGCCGCTGCTCGGGCTCCTCGGCGCCGCCGTATTCGGCTTCTTCGCGGTGCAGCTCTCCGGGGTCTATTTCGCGATGCTGACCTTGGCCTTTGCCCAGATCGTCTGGTCGATCGCGTTCCAGTGGGTGTCGGTCACCGGCGGCGACAACGGCATCCTCGGGGTCTGGCCGGAGAAATGGGCGGCGAGCCCGTCGCATTTCTACTGGCTGTCGCTCGGCATCGCCGCGCTCGCCGTCGTGATCCTCCGCATCATCGTGTTCTCGCCGTTCGGCTTTGCGCTGCGCGCGACGCGCGACTCTCCGCTGCGCAGCGAAGCCATCGGCATCGACGGCAAGCGCATCCAGTGGACCGCCTTCGTGATCGCGGGCACGGTCGCCGGCCTTGCCGGCGCGCTGTTCGCCTATCTCAAGGGCAGTGTGTTCCCCGACAATATGGGCATCTCGCTGTCGGTCGATGCGCTGGTCATGGTGCTGCTCGGCGGCGTCGAGACGGTGTCGGGCGCGGTGGTCGGGGCCATCGTCTACAAGGCGCTCAACATCTGGCTGGTCAGCCAGACCGATTGGTCGAAACTCGTGCTCGGCGGCTTCGTCGTGCTGATCGTGGTCGCGTTTCCGAAAGGCATCGTCGGCACGCTGGAAGCCTTCATGCATCGCCGGCGCAAGTCCTCGTCGTCGGTATCGCCCTTGCTGACCTCCCGCATCGAGAGCGCCGAATGAGCATGGTTCCCACATTGCTGTCGGTCGAGGGGCTGACCAAATCCTATGGCGGCGTGCATGCCGTGCGTGGCGTCTCCTTCGAACTGCGCGCCGGCGAGATTTTGGCGCTGATCGGGCCGAACGGCGCAGGAAAAAGCACCTGCTTCGACATGCTCAACGGCCAGAACATTCCGGACAGCGGCCGCATCCGCGTACTGGGCGCGGAGACCACCGGCAAGAAGCCGCGCGTGATCTGGCGCATGGGCGTCGGCCGCACCTTCCAGATCGCGGCGACATTCCCCACCATGACGGTGCGCGAGAACGTGCAGGTCGCGCTGGTCTCGCATGGCGGGCAACTGTTCAACCTGTGGGCCTCGACCGCGCGCCACGCCCGCGACGAGGCCGGACGGCTGCTCGATCTGGTCGGCATGGGCGCCTATGCGGAGCGGCCGTGCGGCGAGCTCGCCTATGGCGACGTCAAGCGGCTCGAGCTTGCGATCGCGCTCGCCAACCAGCCGAAGCTGCTCTTGATGGACGAGCCGACCGCCGGCATGGCGCCGCGCGAGCGCGTCGAGCTGATGCGGCTGACGGCGCGGATCGCGCGCGAGCAGTCGATCGGCGTGCTGTTCACCGAGCACGACATGGACGTGGTGTTCGAGCATGCCGACCGCATCCTGGTGCTGAACCGCGGTAGCCTGATCGCCGAAGGTTCGCCCGAAGAGGTCCGCGGCAATGCCCAGGTGCGGGCGATCTATCTCGGTGAGGGCCTCGTCTATGACGCCCGGCACCGCGAGGGAGCATCGGCATGAAGCTGACGGTAAAAGATCTCAACAGCTTCTACGGCCCGGCGCATATCCTGTTCGACATCGCGCTCGAGGTCGGCGAGGGCGAAGTGGTCGCTTTGCTCGGGCGCAATGGCGCCGGCAAATCGACCACGTTCCGCTCCATCGTCGGCCTGGTCGAGAACCGCTCCGGCCGCGTCATGTTCGAGGGCCGGGACGTCTCCGATTTGCCGACGCATGCGATCGTGCGCGGCGGGCTCGGCTATGTCCCGGAGGAGCGGCGCATTTTCACGGATTTGACGGTCGAGGAGAATCTCGAGGTCGGCCGCCAGCCGAAGCGCGCAGGCGCGCCGCAATGGGACCGCGAAAAACTGTTCAAGCTGTTCCCGAACCTCGGCGAGATGCGCGGCCGGCCCGGCGGACGCATGAGCGGTGGCGAGCAGCAGATGCTGACGATCGCGCGCACGCTGATGGGCAATCCGTCGCTGGTGCTGCTCGATGAGCCCTCGGAGGGGCTGTCGCCGAAAATCGTCGAGCAGATGGTCGATGCGATCCTGGCGATGAAGAAAGAGGGCGTCAGCATCGTCGTCTCCGAGCAAAATCTGCATTTCGCCCGGCTGATCTCGGATCGCGCCTACATCATCGAGCGCGGCCGGATCTGTTTCGGCGGCACCATGGCGGAACTCGATGCGCGTCCGGATGTCCGCGACGCGCATCTGTCGCTGTAACGGGCGGGGTGGACGATGGCGAGGAGTGCGGCACCGAAGCGAAACGGGAAGGCGACCAAGCCGGGATACGTGCTGGATGAGCAGATCGGCTTCATCCTGCGCCAGGTGTCGCAGCGCCACGCCGTGATCTTCGCCCGCGAGATCGGCATCAATCTGACGCCGACGCAGTGGGCGGCGCTGTCGAAGCTGTCCGAGGTCGGCGCCTGCTCGCAGAACCAGCTCGGGCGGCTGACCTCGATGGACGTTGCAACCATCAAGGGCGTGATCGATCGCCTGACCGCGCGCGGCCTGACCGAGACCGCGCCCGATCCCGACGACGGCCGCCGCCTGCTGGTGAGTCTCACGCGCGCCGGCCAGCAGATGGCCGACAAGGCCGCGCCCAATGCGCTGGTGATCTCCAGGGAGACGCTGGCACCGCTGGACGCCAAGGAGCGCGAGACGCTGATCGCGCTGCTCGGCAAGCTTCGCTGACACAATCTATCACCGTCACCCTGAGGAGCCGCGCGGAGCGTGGCGTCTCGAAGGGTCGACGCCCGGCTGTCTGCCGCGGGCCGTTCACCCTTCGAGGCACGCTTGCGCGTGCACCTCCAGCGACAACGGCAAAGCCGTTGCGCGGGGATGACGGGTCATCTATCGTGCCTCACGTCGTCACGACCTCCGCAACCTTGCCGATTGGGCAGCGTGCCGCGTCCGGACTACGTTGCAAGAGCAAGCACCAGCGCAACGACACCCACCAGCACCAGGCTGAGCGCCCAAACCGTGTCCAGGTTGAACCAACTCCGGGATACGAATTTGAGCCCGAGGTAGCGGTAGACCAGCCACGCCAGGCATCCGCCGGCGGCGATCATCGCGCCGGCATGGACGACGGAGACCAGCACGGCCATCGTGAGACTGGTGTCGATCAGGCTGTTGGCAGCCGCATGGCCTTGGTCCGCTTCAGCCTCGCGGCACAGCCCCAGATAAATCGGCACTAGCATCAGCGCCGCGCCGTGGGCGATCGCTACGGCAAAGGACCACAAAGCGAGTTGCGTCGGCGGTATCCGCACCAGGGCCCGCGGATGGCGCCGGTCGATCAGCCGATAGACACCGAACAGGATGACGAGCAGGCTGGCGCCGATCCGGATCGTGCGCTGCCATTCGACGAGGGTAATCAAGAGTGCGAACGGAAGGATCACCAGCAGCATCGCCAGCAAATGACCGATCGCGAGCGGGCCAAGCGCGGTCACCAGCGCGCGCGAACTCTTCTGCATCAATCCCGCAGAAACGGCGAGTGGCCAGCCCATGCCCGGGTTGATCCCGTGGTAGAGGCCGCTCGCGATGACCGCCAGCCACAGCCAGGCCGGAGTCCAGTCGGCCGGGCTCACGTCAGGGCCTTTTCCGTTCCGATCGAATCGGAACGGGCTCTGGATTCTTGTTTTGACGCGTTTTCTTCACGCGAGCCGTTACCCACTTCGCTCGAAAACGCTCTAGACCGACGGATAGCAGAAGGAGTCGGTCGAGCAGTCGCCGCCATCGAGCCGGATCTGGTGCGCCCGGTAGCCGTCGGGGAAGCTGACCCAGTAATCCTTCGCCAGCTCGAGGCCTCCGCCCGGGCTTGCATTCGCCATCACCTCGGCGCCGGGAATGCCTTGCGGGTAGAACTGGTTGTCCCAGGTCGAATAGAGCGAATTGGTCCAGTACACCCGCTTGCCGTCGCGGCTGATCTCGACCATCTGCGGCCCGCCGGCAAAAGCCTGTCCGTTCGGGTGAGGCGCGCGATGAACGATGCCGCCGATGCGGACCGATCCGGCGAGCTTCGGCTTGCGCGGATCGCTGACATCGTATTGGCGCATCTCGCCGGTGCCCCAGCAGGCGACGTAGAGAAACTTGTCATCCATCGACAAGTCGATATCGGTCACCAGCGGAGGTACGGCCCCGAAACCCTGCAACAGCGGCGGCAGCTGGTCTTTCGATGCAGGCTCGGGTGGGATCGTCACCGTCTTCTCGATGTGAAACTTGCCGCCCTCGCGCCACCAGGTCCAGATCGAACCCTCAAGGTTCGTCGTATCGACCACGACGCCAACGAAGCCGTGTTCGCGAACCGGATCATGCGCCGGACGCACCTCCAACGCCATTTGATGGTTGGCGCCGAGGTCGATGGTCTGGACATTGCGTCGGGCGCGCAGGTCCCAGAAATGCAGGCGGTGCCCGTATTTGTTCGACAGCAGGTCTTCCGGCACGATGCCGTTCTCGAACTGCGGCGGCAAGGCCCACTCGCTGCTCACCATGTAGTCGCGCGGCAGGTTCCACCAGAAGTCATAATGCTTGGTCTGCGGACCACGATCGATTTCCCACCGGCCGAGCACCTCGAATGTCTCGCAGTCCATGATGAAGATGCCGGGCGGCCCGTCGGTGCCGTCCTTGCCGCTTCCGCCGAGCGTGCTGACATAGATGCCTTCCGGCCCGCAGTGGATGGTGTGCGGTCGCGAGTAGCCGGTCTTCTTGAAGATTTCCTCGGGCTCGATGATCTTGTGGATCTTCGCTTGCGTCGGATCCGGCTTGGTGTCGACGATATAGATCCGGGACGATCGCATGCCGGGGATGATGAGATAGCGACGTTCGAGGAAGGCGTGTCCGGCCAGCGGGGACAGTGCCGACGAGCAGGCGTTCCAGCCGAAATGGTGGAACTCGTCGCCCTTGTTGGGCATCGTCACCGTATGGACGATCTTGCTGTAGGTCGGAGAGCCGGGCTTGACGTCGATCACCGCGAGTGCGTCCGGCTTTGAAAAATCCGGACTGAGCAGCACGGTGTAGGCAAAGCTCTCGGCCGGCGCTTCCATCGCGAGCTTCGGCGACGCGTGGAACGTAGGATCTGGCCTCATCGTCATCGGCTGCCTCCTGATTGCCTGGTGTAGATCAACACGGCATGGCGGCACGCGGCAGCAAGAACTATCCGGATCGAAAATGCCTCTTGCGAGTGCCGCCGGCTAAGGTTCGCTTGCCGTCAGGATACACCGCAATGGTGACAGGTGAAAACAAGGTTCGGTTACGCAGGCGGCGCGGCAAAGCCGCGCGCCGCCGGGCGCGCGATCTGGCAGCCCGCTCAAGGGGTTGGGCAAGCGATCCAGCACGATCAGCCTGGGAGCAAGTGAATGTATGACTGACGAGTGGCACCAAACGCTCGGTGTCGTCCCGGCGAAGGCCGGCAACTGTTATGTCGGTTTGGTCTGTAGGTACGGCTTTCGGTCTCGCATCATGGCATTGAGGACCGTGAGCAGCTTCCTGGCGACGGCGATGAGGGCGAGTTTGGCTGGTTTTCCGGCCTGTCGCAGTCGTGTATAGAAGGCCTTGAACGGATCAGCTCTGCGAACTGCGTTGAGGGCCGCCATATAAAGGGCGTCACGAACGCGCTTTC